>NZ_JACGWF010000007.1:0-77105 GCF_014077595.1 Colwellia sp. 6M3
TTAAAGCACCGTTATCAAGTTTCTATTTCATATGACAATAAAACCGATACTTACCCGATAAAATACACCTTTGGTTATTTTCCTTTGCAGTAGTATTTAGTTGAAACAGAGCAAGGAAAGTTACAAGTATTACCTTTTGCTTGGGATTCACGTACTAAAGCTGATGGTGGCCAACGCTGGTATCATAATTACAGTCATGAGGAAATTCGCCCTGAAGATAGACTACACTGGCGCCAACCATTGCAAAATTGGAATGGTATGTGTGCCGACTGTCATTCTGATGGTTTAGTTAGAAATTATAATGCCGAAAAAAATAGCTTTGCCAGCCACTTCGATAATATTAATGTCAGCTGTATTTCTTGTCATGGCAACATGCCATTGCATCAACAAGGAGATACACACCAAGGTAACAAACCAGCGAAGAAACGAAATGTTATTCTAGGTGTTATTTCAACAGACCACCCTACAGGGCAATGGTTAAGAAATATTGATGAAAAAACTGCTCATTGGCAAGGGGAGGCGCGAAACAACACCTTTATGGATAATTGTTTTGCTTGTCACTCGCTACGTTCCCCATTAACCGATGGAGTAAAAGCCAATACGCCTTTTTTAGATCAATTTAGTCCTAGTTTGTTGGCTGCTCCCATGTACCATGCAGATGGACAAATAAAAGAAGAAGTGTATGTATACGGCTCCTTTTTACAAAGCAAAATGTATGCGGCGGATGTTAATTGCTTAGATTGTCATGATAAACACACCATGAAATTAAAAGTTGAAGGTAATGGTTTGTGCCTACAATGCCATGGAGCAGAGGTTTATAACATTAAAAGCCATCATCAACACCAAAAAGAATCAGCAGGTGCGCAATGTGTAAATTGTCATATGCCTACTAATCGCTATATGGGAGTAGATGACAGGCGTGATCATAGCTTTAAAATACCGAGACCCGACTTATCATCAACTTTTAATACCCCTAATGCTTGTATAAGTTGTCATAAGGACAAATCTAACGAATGGGCGAAAACAAATGTAGAAAAGTGGCATGGTAAGCCAGAGCGTTTATTAAGTAGTAAACATTTATTAATGAAATTAAACACAGGACAGGTACTGAGCTTGTCTGAACATCTGAGCATTATTGCCGATGATAATCTTGATGTGATCAGCCGAGCAACGGCTATTCAATTACTTAGCTATACCACATCAACACTCAGTGCTAATGTTCTCGTGCCTTATTTAACTCATCCAGAAGCACTATTAAGGCTCAGTGCCGCTAATATCGCAGTATTATTAGCACCGATAGATAAAGTAAAATACTTATCCCCTTTATTAAAAGATAAATTTAAATCAATTAGGGTAGCGGCAGCACGAAATTTAGTGGTTAATAATATTTCAACTGTTGACTTGGATATTTTTAATCAGGCTTTCAAAGAACTAATGAATGCTTATGATATCAATAGTTGGCGGGGAGAAGGTCGGTCGAATCAAGGCTCACTTGCCATGGAAGTGAATGAGTTAACTCGCGCAGAAAAATCATTTAAGCAGGCAATTGTTGTTGAACCTTATTTTGAAGGGGGTTATATCAATTTAGCTGATATTTATCGTACACAACAAGGCGTATTCCAAGTTGCTACTGTACTCTTAAAGGGGATAGAAAATCTTCCTAATTCAGCTAATTTACATTACGCCTATGGATTACATTTAATACGTCAAAAAGAAATGAAAAAAGCTATAAATTCATTTAAAACAGCAATGGGTTTATCACCTGATAACCCTCAATTTTCTTATACATATATATTGGCTTTAGATGGGAATAAGCAAAGCAAACAAGCTTTATCTCAACTTAAAGCACTTATACAAAATTATCAAAATAAAAAACAATTAATAGAATTAGGGTTATATTTATCACAAAAACAAAGAAACACTGCAGACTACAAATGGTTTATGAGTTTTAAGCATTACTCTAAGGCGGTTTGGGGGCGTTAGCGCCATAGACTTAATACTCTAAATTCGTTTGAAACTTAAATGATTCTAATGTCTGCTTTGGAGGTTTGAGATCTAATTCCGTACAAAAATTTTCGGCACAAACTCAATTGTGAATGGATGTGAGTTTTTATATAAAAACGACAACTTTAGGATCCCTGATCTGCCGTTTTAACTCAAAAGCTAACTTCCGCAATTGGCTAGTTACTGTCTTTAGCTTTTGTTCAGAAATACACTGTCTTCAATCCAATGTAAATAAAATTGGATCATTAATAGGTTTGTAGTGTTCAGTATTTATACTGGCGTTTATAAATTTTATGCCTCCGATAATAACTTCACCGTATCCTTCATGAATATGCCCGCAAACATGAACTTTAGGTTTTATCTCTTCAATCTTACTTAATAGATTTTCACAGCCTACGTTAGCTATAGCAACTTTATCTAATATACCGAAAGCTGGTCCATGGGTAATTAATACCGCGACATCATTACTGATCAGATCCCATTTTTCTTGTATTTCTTCACCGCGTTGTAAATTAAAAGCCCAATCTAAAAACCATGGTTGCCATGGTGTTTCATAAAATTTAACCCCATTAATGACGACTGATTCATCTTGCAGATAAATAGCATTGGTTATAGCGCTTCTGCTTCCATTAGGGTGACTTTCAAAGCACCAGTCGTGATTGCCAGCAATAACAATTTTATGTTGATGCGGCTGCTCACCTAACCAATCATTAAAATCATAAAGTTCATGTAATCTTCCTTGCCTTGTGATATCTCCAGCATGAATGAGAACATCTCCATCAGGAATTTTGATATCTCTGTACATACCATGAGTGTCGGCAATAGCTACGCATTTTAGTTTTTTATTCATTGTTAAATAAGCTCAGTCAATCCAACGGTTGTATTTGGAAAACCTCTTAGTACATGCCCTTTGTTTAAGGTGATTCAGGCCAATTAGCATTATTATCGTCATACAGTGTAATGGCAGGGACAAGGACTTCTAGCAATGCCCAGTTCTTATCATGAGTTTCGTGATCATACGTAAGTATATCTATAAGTTTCAAAATTTCATCATATTGCGCCCTAGAGGTTATCCCGTCTTCGGGGCCAAACTGTAATTCAGCCTGTACTCTTGTCCTAAGCGGATCAGTTTTTCAGTATCCAAATTTTTTATCTCGTAATAATTTAATTTTAATGCGTTTCAGTCTTCTGACTTATCGACCACTGATTAATCAGCTCACATGAGCAATTCATCAATGGTATTTGCCTAGACATCAGATGTTTCTAGTTCTTCCGCTGTTAATTCATTTAGTAATTTAACTAGCTTACTATCTTCTACATAATATATTTCAGAGCAAGATTCAGAAGGCTTGATAACATTCACTAATAACTGAGTTAATCGTAAGTCAGGATATTTAGCCCATGCTTTTTCAATTGTTTCGAGCAGCTCTTTTGCAATGTTTGGTTCAACTTGTGACATGAACTTTTTCCTTAATCGGTATTTTTATCATCAATGGTTGATTGACGTGAATTATCTTCATCAATGTCTTTGTTAACAGGGATATTCGATAACTTACTTTTTACAGCACACATTTCTTGAAAAGGAATTTTACCTTCGAAGTTCAATCTACCAGGCATGAAATCGTCATCCGCAAGTGGCACTTGAGCAAAATAGCTATCCCAGCTTTTATTTTCATACCCGCAGATTAAATCTGCTAGCTTGTGCAGTTCATTACCTTCAGCACTATGGTATTGAGCATCCCAAAGCTGCTCTACGCGTTTAAGGGCCGCTTGAAGCTCTTTTTGGGTGGATATTCGGTTGGCGGATAAAATCTCGCGCGCAAAAATTTTGTTATCACTACCTTGCTTTAACTCATTAGCTTCATGCTTTGATTTTGTGATGGCTTCAAATATATTTTGATATTCCAGCGTATCTTCATAGGAGTTAGAATCTTGATTATCTAAAGGGTCAATTATCGTCAGAGTATCGCCACACATGTCAGCAAAACATTGCTGGCATAAATCAATATCAATTTGTTTGCCATCACCATGAATGCTTCCGTAGCCACAAGTGCGTTTAACTGAAATAAACTCCTGAAATTCATAGTCACCGTCAGCACTTGCTTGTAGGCCACAACCATCACAAGTTAATTTAATGACCTCTTGTCGCTTAACTGTTTTGAAATCCCTCATATTCCATCCTCCTGAACTGCTGACAGAGGTAAATAATGTACTAGGATATTTCTATCGAGCAAAAGGTTTTTCTTTTCATTTTTAATAAGCTCTCCAGAGTTAATCATGCTAACTACGCACTCTTTGATTTCAGGTGAATAACTTTCAATAGATGCGCTTATTGTAGTTCCCATACCCCCATTACCAACGATATAAAATTGGGTTGCATTACTAGCATCAACTGCAACATGTAACCAACTAGGTTGGTTAGACAGCCCTAACTTTTCCTTAAACAGTTTTCAACTGTAATCATAATTACCTCAATTCGCTTAACCCAAGAGCTATCGATTCTTGCTTAAATCGCCCAAATATATTGACGACTTTTTCATAAGAGCTTGTTAAAAAATGTTCACCAACTGTTTTGTTAACTCCATCGAAGGTAGCATGTTCAGAAACACTATCAAATCCATTTAATTTAATCTCTATTTTGGGAGGGTTGGATTTTGTCTTGTCAAATTTAACTGCATGGGCAACACCATCATCTACATCGTCTTCAACATTAGTGCTCATCTTTTCAAACTTAACCACATCAGCTTCAAAAGGTACATCTTGCTTAACTCGGTAAGCATATTCCAACAGCTTAGGCTCTGCAGGCATATACATAACAGCGTCTTGATTCTTTGAACTTGTCATTCTGAGTATTCGGCCTAAAATCTGTCTAAAGTGCATTTCAGTTTTGATATTAGTCAGGTGACAACAAACCTGCAATCGGGGGATATTAGTTCCCTCACTGATCATGCCTACGGAAATTATCCATTTAGTTTGTGCATGCCTAAATTGTTGAATAATACTGGTTGGCTCATTTTCTCTGTAAGTAACAACAACGGCATCTTCGTTAAAACAGGCTTTCATTAACGTTGAGATTTGTCTTGCATGCTCCACCGATGACGCAACAATTAACCCCGCAGCGTCAGAGTTTTTAATCCTAATTGCGCTAAGCTTTTTCTGTGCAGACGAAATTACGTATTTAATAACCTTTTCATTTTCAATAATCTCCTGATATGGAATGATTGATTGCGATAATAAACATTTAAAGCTAGTAAACGTTTTAGTCTCATCGTCATCAATGACTGAAATATTATTATTATCCACTGCGATTATTTGCGGTATACGGCAAACATTATCTAGAATAGCCTCAGCAAGCCCATAAACATAATCACATGATATTTTGTTACTCGGATGCATATAGTTGGAAAGAACGATAGGAGCAGCATCAGAGCGCCAAGGTGTTCCTGTTAACGCCAATGTATATTTAGCTTTATCTTGAATGTTTAATATTATTTGTTCGCCCCATGCATTAGCATTATCAATATTAGAGCCAGCACAATGGTGAATTTCATCAAAGATCACGAATACTCGGTACCTATGGAATAACTGCCAAAAATTTTCATCGAGATACTGTAAGTTTTGGTATGTCAGGGAGTGACCCTTAGCTCCCATAAGTCCATCAAATCGTTCTTGTGTTTTTAACTGCAAGCTTTCACTAAAATCTTGAGAAACAATTGAAGACGGAGAAAAACAAATAATTAAATCAACAAAGCCGCCTTTTAAAAGCTGGTCAGCTAACTCAGATGCCATAAATGTTTTACCAGCACCCGGTGTAGCTAATGCTAAAAAATGAGTAATGCCATTCAAATATTTTTTAAATGCTTTATGAACGCATGCTGACTGCCATTTTCTTAGTTTCATACTACTTTATTTTTACCATCATTAATTAAATTTTCTACAGCTTTTATTTTACCCAATAGTCTAGCGTTTTGTTCACGGGCATTATTGTACTGAGGCTGTAGAAGTTCATATAATTCAGGGAAGTCATTACAAAGTTGTTTATACTCACTCGATTCTCCATAACTCATCAAAAGTTCATTTTTATATTTTTTTAAACGTTCCTGCAGAGAGTTTTGTATTGTGTTGGAAGGGGGGAGCACTTCATTGCTTTCTTCCTCATGAACATAAGTAATTTCATTGGCATTAAATGAGTTTGTTTTAATGAAAGTTGTAATTTCTTTTTTCTTTGAAACTGTTTTTCTCAACCAACCCTTTTTTACTAATTTTACTAGCTCAGCATAAACAAATCGTCGAGCAGTACTAGGAGCTAATTGTTTGTCAGAATGAAGAGTTATGTATGCAGCTCGTAGTTCTACAGCAGAAAAATTATCAAAATTGGGCGCTGAAATAATTTGAGCCAACGACTGATTCAATTTCATTTTATTTTCCTAGATATATATAAAACAATAGATTTATTGTGTGGGATTATAATCCCACGGATTATACTCTGTGATATTATAATCCGCAATATGGAATAGTCGCTCATTTGCTTAGGAATTTTCTAGTGAGTGAACTATCTAAACGATTCGGAGAAAAAATTCGCTCCGTAAGAACAGCTAAAGGAATATCTCAAGATAAATTAGCTGTAAAGAGTCAAATTGATCGAAGTTATATTGGTCGTATTGATCGAGGTGAAGTAAATATCACTATAGATAAGTTATATATATTGGCAGCGGCTCTAGAATGTAAGCCATCGGAGCTTCTACCTGAAATGAAATAAGAACAACTCTCTTTATTAAATCGGACTTCCCAGCAGAAACCTTTAGTAAGTTCCAAGTGAGCTTTTATAGTGACCCTGTGGATGCCGCTTATAAGGCGTTTGGGGTTCAGTAGACTTAGAAGGTTGAAGCACACAAACATGTGTGTTTCAACTGCTCACTAAGAAGCATCGATAATCTCTATATTTTTTATGTCGATTAAATTTGACGAAGAGATATTAGCCCCACCGAACTCTTGTTCTTTTGGCTCTGCAGTTCTGTCGATGGCTAGAGCTGAAAAGTCATATAAGTCATGATCAGATAATTGAGATGGGCTGATGCTCTGAGTACTTTTAAAAATGCTTTCTACACGGCCAGGTGACTCTTGATCCCATGTGGTGAGCATTTTCTTTATTTTTTTTCTTTGTAAATTTTCTTGTGAGCCACAAAGGTTACAAGGAATTATAGGGTAGTCATTTATTTCGGCTAACTGAGCGATATCTTTCTCTCGGCAGTAAGCTAGTGGGCGAATGATGATGTTACGTTTATCGTCACTGAGTAGTTTTGGTGGCATAGCTTTTAACTTTGCATTATTGAACATATTCATTAGCAGGGTTTCAACGATATCATCCATATGATGACCCAGTGCTATTTTGGTTGCGCCAATTTTTTCCGCAAAACCATATAACGATCCTCTTCTAAGTCGCGAACACAAAGAACATGTTGTTTTACCTTCAGGAACTTTTTCTTTTACTACAGAATAGGTGTCTTTATCAACAATATAGTAATCAATACCTTTTTGTTTTAGATAGTTAGGTAAAATTTCTTCAGGAAAACCTGGCTGTTTTTGGTCTAGGTTAACTGCGATGACTTCGAACTTTATAGGGGCAACACGCTGAAGGTGTAGCAAGGTATCAAGCATCACAAAAGAGTCTTTGCCACCGCTCAAACTGCAAAAAATCTTGTCGCCTTCTTCGATCATATTGTAGTCAAAGATGGCTTTGCCAGTAAGATGACGGATTTTTTTTTCTAGCTTGTTGCGAGGGTTAATTTTAGTATTCATTGCGCTATTATTACCATTAAACGTTGGAGGTCTTGTTTTCGCAAGGATTCTATCATAGACCAAGCTAAACGTAATTCGGCTTATTAGGTTTTCTTTTTTCTTTTTGCTGTGATTCCCTTAAAGCCAATTATCAAGCCATATCTTCAGGACGTTCTCGAATAAGCCTTTCTATAGATAAATTAGGGATTTCTTCTGCATTTTTAAACATTTTTTCTATCAGTGCATATTGTTCGTCAAGCATCTCTTGCATAACCTCCTTCTCTAGAAGGGATTTCATATATTTTTCATAGTAATTGACATCACCTGCACCTATTTGTTTTGCAGTGCCTGGTGGTAGATTAGTGGCCCCATTATATCTCGATTTAGCGTTACCAAATTCCTTCGTTATTTTGATAAACTTTCTTAAAGTTGGTTTAGTGACCTCAAAATCTAGTTCCACCTTAATACGCTTAATAAGTAAGTCCCAAGTTATTTTTGAGTTCCATTGCCTCAATAGAGCAACTATTTTTATCTCTATTTTTCGTGTTAATTTGATTCTTCCATCTATATTATTAACTGTCATTGTTAACACCATACCTACCTAATAAGTTCTCTAACCTTTGATTTGAAGTGGCTTTCTTTGTTTTTGTACTATCAATTAAAATTTTTAATGATTTACTAGTATCTTCAAGTGATAATTGTCTCACTGCTATGTCCGCTGTATCTAAGTTTTGTACCCTGAACTCTAATGCTGTTAAATCACCAGCCATCCTAACGCTTGATCCATCAGGGACTGCCGGATTTTCAAGGATTTCTATCAAAACCTTTAGTACAGATGTTTTATTTAAGTGAGTTTTATACCATTCTTGAGAGGCTTTATTTACTGCAAAATCTTTATGCGATTCCACAGTACTAAGTCTTTCCATTTGAACATCTAAATCATACTTTAGAAGCTTTAATCCCTTTTCATCACCTTTGATATAACACATTTCATTACAACCAAAACAACTTGTCATAAAATCGTTTAAGAAACGACAAGGCATAGTAACCAAATCTTGAATGCATACACCTTCTGACATAATTGTTGCAGGTGATTTACGTATATCTTTAATTTTTTTAATACTAGTGAGCTTAATGTCAGCTGATGGAGCCATTTTTGATTTATTAACTAAAATAGAGTTTATTTGCTTAGCATTATCTTCATCAATGGTATGAATGTACTCATAAGCTTGATCTGCATCTTTACGACCAGACCATAGGTTAATAACAGAAATAGGAATGCCGCTTTCTTTAGCGTGATGGTTAACCCAGTGCCTTAGTTGGTGAGGGGCAAATCCCATACATTCTAACCCCACCAAGGCCAGTGCCGATTCAATCCATTTTCGATTGTAATGTGGCCTTTTAGTTGAAATTTGCAAGCTATACATACTAGGAATAGGGACTATGTTAGTATTAAATGTATTGTTTATTCTTCCTTCTCTCCTTTTGTTAAGTGTTAATGACGTGAAAACAAACATAGCTTCTGATACTTTGGTTTTTACATTTTTACCTCGAGTAATGTTTTCCACTGAGCCATTTACAAATTTATTTGCTTCTATGATCAAGTTAGATAATTGCGTTAATGTTGTACTATCTTTTCCTTTAAATATGTATTCTTTAATAGAGTTGAAAGCTTGATGTTGGAAGCAATCAATATGTGAAATTTCGAGAGTAGATTTTCTATAGAGCGAAATAATTTGGGGGTGACTTGGTATCAAAGAATCACTGTCAATGTTTTGTAAATAGTTAAATCTTTTCCAATGAATTGGCCTATTAATCTTTATGTCTTCATCGTGTTGTCCATCAACTGGCAGTATTGGCTCTTCATCGTAAAGTCCTATAATCAAGCCAAGATGAAATATATTGGTTTTTGACTGATAATTTAAATTAGGGTAGGTATCTATTTCATATTTATAATTGGGGTATTCCTCCATCACTTTGTTCAACGAAAGAGAAGGGTTAGCCATAAAGAATGAAAGTATTTTGGCTGGCAAAGATTCTTTTTCTATTACTTCAAAAATTCTTTCTACATTATCTTTAAGTACGCTAAGTAGCATAGTGCGGTTGTCAGGATAGTTTTTAGAGCCTTTCCAGAAGAGAAAATGTGATACTTTTGATTTTTCGTCACTTTCTTTATCAGTATCTATATGTGTTTTTATTTTTTGGGCCGGCAAGCCCCAAATTTCTGTGTCTAACCTTGACGGTGTTGCCATTCCTAAGGTACAAAAAGCTATGGCTAAATATTCTTGAGGGTATGCTTTAAACCCATACTTTTTTAAACCGTCATCAGAATAAAGCTCGTTATATGCAACACCAATAGCTGCTACTTGCTCGTCGGAGATTAACATTTTTGAATGGCGAAGATCTTCTTCTTCAGGACTTCTATTTCGATTATCTTTTACTGTTGGCGGGATTAAATTTTCAGGTATTAATTGGTTTTTTTTACACCAATTCCAGAAGTGATATCCATTCTTAATTGAATAGTTTAATTTTTTAAATGAAGCTAAAAGAAATAAGAAGTATTCTTGTTCAATGTTATAAATTCTTTTGTTTAGGTGATTACAGGCTCGAAACGCATATTGTATTGATATTTGAATTTCTTCATGGCTTAAATTACGATTTACAAATTCAATAGCAAAAGCCCTTGCTACATCAAATCTACTTTCTTTGGAGTTATTAACCCATTTGGAAAAGCGTAAAAGCGTTCTTTTTTTATTTGGAAAGCAGGCCCAGTCATCATACCAATCAGCAATACCACTGGCATCACATTTATGCATTAAGTTTGTTTTCTCAAAACTTTGCTTTGCTTGTTTTACTAGATTTTCTTCAAACTGTTTAAACTTGTTCATCTAAGCTATCTCCGACAATAACTAACTGCTCTTTTTGTAAATGGATAACTGCCAAAATACGTTTGATGATGGCTTTGATTTCAAATAATTGGTGGTGATTAGAGCCTACCTTTTCAAGGAAACCTTGTTTAGCTTGAGCTTTGATCAATTGTGATTGATGGTCTGCTTCAATAAAAGGAATGAATAAATCTGCCCCACATGCATAACACCCCAGCGGGGCCCCTAGTTTTTTTGTACAACCAGAACATCCAGTGTCCTTTTTTACTCCCCCTATCTCTCTCCCAAACTCATCGGTATAAGTTTTAGCAAAATGTTCGTTATAATCTTGTCGAGTCCATTTAAAGGATATGTCTAACAAGTTACGTTTAGAAAATAGTTCATTGATTAGGTGTCTTGATTGTTTAGTTAAGTCTTTATAATTTTTAACTGCAGGTATGCTTACTCCTGTTAAGCGCGCTAGTGCAGCATTATTTAAATCTAACTCCGTACCTCGAGTAATTGTTGTGTGCCTAACTCTGTTAATACTGAAAGTTGCTGAACCCATGATCCCAGCAAGGTTACGATGAAGTAAATCGGAGTGCATATTGGGCAAGATTAGGTCATTTTTAGACTTAATTGACAAAAGATCAGGGAAGAGAGGTAAACATTCCCAGGGAACTTGTTTGAACACCGTTTTTAACGTGTCGCAATAGCTTTTAATCAATGCCTTATAGTCCACTAAATAATTAATAATAATCTGAGAAAATACTTCGGAGAATGGAAAGAAATCTCCTTCTGGTTTTGATCTGAATCCAGCATCATTTATTTTTGATTTATGAAATAAAATTGAAATAAGTTTTTGGTCAATCTGAATGTCATCATTATTGATACCATACTCAGATAGGTCACATACTTTACATTGACATAGTTGCGCGCCTCTACGACTACTAATCAAGGCAATAGTCCTACAAATAGCTGCTGAATAGGCTAGAAAAGTAGTGTCTTGCTTTTTTGCAAGCCACTTACTTCGGTTAAAAGAAACATCTATTAAAGCTCTATCAATATGAGCATTAAATTCAGTGTCAGAATAAGCGCCATTGACAGGGTCATGAGGATTGACCTTCTCGTCTGGAAGATTCTCTTTGCACCAATCTCTCTGAGTTTCAAACTCTTTATTTAAAAATATATCGTGTAAAACTAAAAATATATAATTGAGATTTTTTTTATGCGAGGTAGTCAGTTGCGCATAACTACCTTTTAAAAAAGGCGAATCTGAAATTATTTGAAATCCATATTTACTGATTAATTTACAAATTACCCCCATACGTGATTCTGTTGTTCCCGCAGCCATTGTTCTGGCCCAATATTTAAATACCTTAAGAAGCATTTGTGTATTTTCATAAGGCAACTCTAAATTATATAAACGTTTCAAATCTGTTGTTAGTCCACGAGTTGATAGAGTTGTTAGTTGCCACCTTTCAGAATATATTTTATTAACCAAGTCTGCGCTTGTGATGAAAGTAGCGTTTAGATCTCCGCCATTCAAACGGACGTTGGCTAAAAATTTTTTATATGGTGATGGTTGAGTACCTTTGTAATATTTTTTTGGCATTAGGTAACCTTTTATGAAGTAAGTTTAATAAAGAGTTAAAGCTAAAATATGAGTACGCTTAAACTGAAGTATTTCTGCTGATTACCCTAGAGCTAATTTCCCTTTGGCGGGAGAGGTGATGCTCTCTTGTTTTTACAGCTAACCTAAAGTTATTGTAAATATCAGCCATTTCAGAGTTAGCTGTCCAACCCATAGCGTATTTTCTGATATCCTCTTTTGTTTGAGAGTCAAGGTTCAGTTCTTTAGCTAAGGAATCAATATTTACATCAAAGACCTCATTCCATTTATATCGGAGCGTATGTGGTGTGACCTCTACGCCTAAAATATTACTTAGTTTCTTAAAAATACTATTGTAATTCCGCAAAGCCAGAGGTTTCCCTATTGTTCCTCTACAATTTTTTTCGGTCACAAATACAAACTCATGTGTATCAGTGTTTGGTATGTGGCTTCGTATCTCCTTAATGTAATATTCAAGCCTCGATGCCAACTCAGGGCTCAGCGGGGAAACATGAGGCTTAGTTTTTTGAGATGCTCTATTTCTTCTTGGATCTGTTACATCATCAGGGATTTTGGTAACCCTAATTCTCGGTTCTTTGTCATTAAATACATCACTTATTTTTAATTTGGCGACAGCTCCTCGCCTTATCCCTGTATCGATAAGGATTTTGATTATTAACTCATTCCTAATTTTTGAACTAAATGGATTGTTGTCGTTACTAGGATTAATTATGTCAAGTAACTCAAAATATTTTTCGTCAGAGAAATTAGACATGAAAGGGTCGGATATTTTTTTACTCCAACTCCCCATTGATTTTTTTGAAGTGACCAACTCAATCAAACATTCTTTATAATTATTTTGTTGAGCTTGCGTTAATACTTTGCGGGCATGATTCCGACGAAAGACAAATTTGAAAAAATGAATAAAAGTATCAAATCGACCTTTAGCTGTACCTTCTTCTACAATATTATCAGTTGGCTGATTTCGAGCCATTAAATTTCTAAGTGACACTTGGGTGAAAATTGTTGTAACGACTTCTTTATCTACTAATTGCGCTTTCAACTTACACGACTTAGCAAAGATACTAATTTCTTCCTCACTAATAAAATTTAACTCTTCAATGCTTTGAATCAAATCTATCCCTCTCTTTTTGAAATACTTAAAAATAAACAATAACTCATAAGCTTTTCTCTCTATTGTGTTACTAGATTTTCTCCCAAGTTCAACCTGTAGGTAATATGTAATTATGTGATGTAGTGGAATATATCGATCATCAGAAATACTATAACGAGTTTTTCCATTATTTTTGTATGTAATAACCTTCATAATTGATTTCCGTATTTTATGGTTACTTAAGTGTACAGGTAAAAAAAATAGTTTACATTATAAAAACGGATGTAAATAAATATAAACTTACTATCTTATTGTTCTTACAATGGAAACTATTATTGTTAACCGATTATTTAGTTTCTGATAATTATATTACACATAATTTGCCACCAGAAACACACACCATAATTTTATCGCCGTCTTCAATCATATTGTATTGGGCAATCGCTTGGCCAACATGACGTCGTAAGCGTTTTTCAAGCTTTTCTAATTGTGTGTTTTGGCTTGGAGATAAGGCCGATTTTAAAACTGCGCTCATAATAAATTCCTAGTAAATATTGCCGCGTAGTATAGCCGAAGTAACTACATGAACAAAGTTGAACTTAGTGAATTTATTTATCTATTTTAAGTTGATAGTTTTAATGCCGTCGCGGCTTGTTCTGCCCAAACACCATAAGCAAGTGCTGACGGGTGAAAGCCATCTTGAGCCAAATATTCAGACGTAAAAGGTATGTCAATTGTTAGGACGCAACATTGGCTATAATTTGCTGTGGTTTGCATCATTAAGGTATTTAGTCTTTTTGCGCGTACTCCTAGCCACCATCTTAATGGTTGCATAATGCCGGTAAATAAATGCATCGGAGGAAGTGCTGTCAACAACACTTTTGGAGTACCAAATTTGGTGCTACATAAGCTTACAATAGCCTCTATATTGCTAACCCAGAGACTTTCTTTTGTGAGGCCTGTTACATCATTTACACCAATAGATACCAAAATAAAGTCAAACGTTTGTGTTTCTAACTTTTCAATTTCATTGATTAACTGTGTTGAAGTTAGGCCCGTACTCGCTACTAATTGCCAGTTTACTTGATTGTTAATAGCAAGGTTGTTTGATAACTGGCCTGACAATGCATTTTTTTGTTCGTGTGTACCAACACCTGCTGTAGCCGAATCACCAATTATCAATAAACTAATTGGACTGCCATTACCTGTAGAGCCTGAGCGTTCACCTAATGCTTCTGGGAGTTTTATCATGCTAAAACGCACCCATATCGCTTGTAAAAGTAATAAGGGCAGGAGTATCACCGTGCTAATGTAATAAGGTATAAGTCTAAGCGGTTGTTTTATCTTCAATGATAAAGTCCTGATGATGATCTATAAATGATATGTATAGCGTAATAAATATTTGAAGACAAACTTATAACAATTGTGAAGAGAAGATCGTTGGAAATTAGCTTGAGTAATTACCTGTAATTTATTGTAGTTAAGCTAGGGAGAAGTTTTAGCGTTTTATTAAAGCGTCACCTTAAGAATATTTCTATCAATCAGTGACGCTCTTTTAGCTGTATTTTACGTAATAAAGATTTTATTTAACGTCCAAGGGTGAAACGTAACCCTCAGGCTTTAACGCAAGTACATCACAGTTTAGTCTATCAATTACATGTTCTGCTGTATTGCCAATTAGCGCTGCAGATAAACCTGTACGTCCAATGGTGCCTAAAATAACCAGTTCTGCGTCTAAGGCTTCGGCGACACTTTGTATAATATCTTCAGGTAAGCCTTCTTTAATATGAGTGTATTCTTTAGTAATATTAAACGCAGTTGCATGTTCTAACATCGCTTCTTCATGATGTTTTAACATGGCGAGGTTGTAATCATTGGCATCAAACTCTGGAATTTCTATCGCAATATTTACCGGCGTACCAGGGAAAGAATTAACCAAATGTAGGTTTGCTTTCATAACTTTAGCTAGCTGTTTTGCTTCTGCCGTAATTTTATCATTAAGCGCTTTATGCTCTTCTTCTTCGCTGCCAATATTCAATGCAGCAACAATATTGCCATTTTCAGGCCATAAATGCTCTTTCACTAGCAAAACAGGGCAAGGACATTTACGTAAAATGTGCCAATCGGTAGGGGTAAATATTACTGATTTAAATTTGTCGTGTTGATGTGTACCTTTAATGACTATGTCGTAATCATGATCAATAACTTGTGCAATTATTTGCTCGAAAGGACGATTATGCCAGATAACTTTACAATCAATGGTGATATCTGTTACATCGAGTTCAGCAAGTAAAGACTGTAACCATTGAGTACGATCATTTATAACAGATTTACACATAGCTTCACGCTCGTCGCCTGAAAGCATAGTGGTCATCTCATAAGAAAAGTCATATATGGTCAAAAATGCGGTAATACTTGCGCCAGTTTTTCGCGCTAATTCTAATGCTCGTTTTACCGCTTTTTGATCTTCTGTTGTGGGGTCAACAATAGCGAGTATTTTTTGATACTTTTCCATAGCTAATTCCTTATCTTTGCCTGTGGGTATTAGGCCAAACTAAACAGTTAATATATATAATAACAATAACTTATTTTGTAATAATAATAGTTGTTTTAAATCAAATTATTATCATTTATATAAGCTATTTTATATTAATCATAGCGTTAAACTGTTGAATAAGAAAGTATGAAAAAAGGCTGATAAAATTTATCTTAAAGTCCAGCACACTCATTTAATTTTTCAATATTTACAATGGTAATCAGTTTGCCATTAACAGCAATTAAACCATTTTTATCAAAGCGATTAAGGAGTCGGCTTATTGTTTCAACCGTTAAACCAATATAGTTACCAATATCGCTGCGCGTCATAGATAAGCGAAATTCAGAGGCTGATAAGCCACGAGCATTATATCGACTGCTTAAGGTACTAAAAAATGTAGCTAGGCGTTGCTCTGCATTTTTACGATTAAGCAACATTAGCATTTCATGGTCTTCACGAATTTCAGTGCTCATCATGCGCAAAATCTGTTTTTTTAACTTAGGCATGCTGTTAGATAAATGTTCGAGTGTATTATAAGGAATTTCGCAAACCATTGAGGTTTCTAATGCTTTAGCAAAACTTGGGTGCTCTGCATTAGCAATGGCATCAAAGCCAAGTAAATCACCTGCTAAATGAAAACCGGTAATTTGTTCTTCGCCTTGTTTGTTGATGGTATAGGTTTTGAATGTGCCCGAACGAATCGCGTAAAGCGCCTGCATAGGCTGACCATCATTAAAAATCTGCTCTCCTTTTTGAATAGGGAGCTTACGGTCAATAATGTTATCTAGAGTCTCTAGCTCTTGATTATTAAGCGAAAATGGCAAGCATAACTCACTAATACTACAGTTTTGACAGTGAATATGTTGCTGATCGGTACACGATTTATTATTCATAACAGCCTATAAAAACTTCCATGCTGAACACCATATTAGATGCGTTAGCTATATGCTATTAGTATAGAGTAAATGCCGTATGAAATCACCAAAATGGCGGCTAGTTTTCTAAAAACGGGCTGAGTTAATAAAGACTTCACACTGAAAGTGCCGAGTGATACTGACAGCAGCGCAGGTAAAGTACCAAGACCAAAGAAAAACATGATCAAAGCGCCATTTAAAACATCGGCGCTTGCTAATGACCACGTTAACGTAGAATAAACTAAGCCACAGGGTAACCAGCCCCAAAGTGCTCCTAACGCCAATGCACTCTGTATGTTTTTAATGGGCATGAATTTTTTAGTATAAGGTGAGATGTAGCGCCAAATGTTTTTACCTAAATACTCTATGCGGCTTAACCACATTAACCATTGTCCTAGATACAAACCTAGTAGGATTAGAAACACACCTGCAATCGTTTTTAAAATAATAACAGGAAAACCAATATTTTTAGCCGCCATTGAACTGGTGAATGCTACCAAGGCACCAATTAAGCTGTAAGACGCGATTCGGCCAAAATTATAGGCAAATATAATCGCCATTTTTTTATGGCGAGCATGGTCAGATATGCTCGTGGTTAACATGGTGCTAATGCCGCCACACATTACAATACAATGGCCAGAGCCTAGTAAACCAATTATAAATGCGGAAAAAAAATCAAGCGTCATGAGATGACTTTTCTGCTTGTTTTTGTTGCTCGTCGATTTCGCTTAATTCACTGTCTTTTAATTTACTACTGTTGTTTTTATTGCGAATGATATTGTCATTTTCATCATCAAATAAAATGCTCATACCTTGTTTTTCTAAGTCATCAAATTGCTCAGTTTTTACCGCCCAAAAAAACAGATATATGCCAATAGAGGTGAGTAATACAGCAATAGGAATTAATACGTAGATTATGCTCATTTTTTTAGCAGCCTTAATGAATTTGTTACGACTAATATTGAACTGGCCGACATGCCAATTACTGCCATGTAAGGCGCTATATGCCCTGTTACGGCTAACGGCAATACAACCGCATTGTATCCAAAAGCCCAAAGGTAATTTTGCTTTATAACGCGCGTTGTTCGAATGGCAACCTCTCGCAATGTTTGTACGCCTTTAAGCTTATTGTTTAATAATATGACATCTGCGCCATTTTTAGCAATATCAGTACCACTGCCCATGGCAATCGATAAATGAGCGGCGCCTAATACTGGGCTGTCGTTTACCCCATCGCCTACCATAGCAACAGTATGCGAAACTTGTTGATGCTTTATGGCGTTAACTTTGTCTTGCGCTGACAAGTTAGCTTGCACATTACTTAGTTGCAATATTGATTGTAATTTATTGCAGCCTTGGAGGTGATCGCCAGATAACATGCTCGTTTCAATACTTTGTTGATGTAGAAAATCAATTAAAGGTTTCGCGTCATCACGTAAGCCATCATGCAAATAAAATTCAGCGATTAATGTTTCATCTTGCATGAGTACGCACTGAGCACTAAAACATGCCTGTTTGTCATCGTTTAATAACCACGAGCTTTTGCCGATACGATAGTGCTGGTGATTAACTTCACCTGAGATACCTGCGCCAGGAGCCACAACAACTTGGGTAGTTGTTTGGTTAAAATCACGAAATGGTCTAAAGGCTTTTGCTAACGGATGAGCTGAGTGTGCTTCTAACGCCGCGGCAATAGCAAGCACCTGTTGTTTACCTTTTGACGTACTATCAGTTGAATAATCACCATAAGTTTTTACTTCAACAATCGTGAACTCACCTGTAGTTAATGTGCCTGTTTTATCAAAAGATATCGCATCGACTTCAGGCATGGTTTCAAGCACATGAGCTGATTTAATCATGATACCTTCACGATTTAGATTCGTTGTTGCACAGGTAAGCGCCGTTGGTGTTGCTAACGCCAATGCGCAAGGGCAAGTTACAACAAGAACAGATAAAGTAATCCAAAAGGCTTCTTCAGGGGCGTGTTGCAGCCAATATATTGCCGTGGCAATTGAAACCATTAAGATAAGCGCAACAAAGTATTGGGCAATTTTATCTGACAATTTTGCCAACTTTGGTTTATGGCTTTGAGCACTTTCACTCAAGCGAATTAATTGGCTTAAAAAAGACTCTTGGTTGTTATGTTTAACTTTTGCGGTTAGGTTTCCATCGCCATTAATGGTACCCGCAAATATAGCGTCTAATGCTTTTTTCTGTAAGGGCAGTTGTTCACCTGACAACATTGCTTCGTTTATTTGGCTCGTTCCGGTAATTATTTCACTATCTGCGGGGATAGTTTCCCCTGGCTTTATTAAAATAATGTCATCAGCTTTTAAGTAATTCGCGGAAATAAATTGTTCAATACCGTGTTCAACTTTCGTTGCGGTCATTGGCATTAACTTTAATAGATTTGCAGAAACATCAGCGGCGCGACTACGGGCTCTAAATTCAAGAAATTTACCAATAAGCAGTAGAAAGGTAAACATAGAAACAGATTCGAAATATACCTCACCTTGCTGAGTAAATGTTGCCCAGCAACTCGCCATAAAGGCCAATAAAATAGCAATAGATACTGGCACATCCATTGAGAGTTGACGTGCTTTTAAAGCAAAAAATGCGCTTTTATAAAAAGGGTAGGCGCCATAGCTGACAATAGGTAGAGTTAAGAAAAAGCTTGCCCAACGCAAATACATGACATTGTGTTCTGTCATATCTGAAAAAGCACCAAAATATAAACCAAAAGCTATCATCATTACTTGCATCATTAAAATGCCAGAGATACCTAAGCGTTTGATAAAGTTTTTAGCTTGTTTGTTATTTAATTTTTCAGCAGTACTGGCCTTGAATGGCAAGCCATGATAGCCAATTTTATCGATTAAACTGAGAATGTCGCTTAATTTAACTTGGCTTTCTTGCCACTGCACTGTCGCTCGTTGCGTTGTGGCGTTCACATTAATCTTATTAACGCCTTCGAGCTTGCTCACTTGCATTTCAATTAACCATGCACAAGCCGAGCAGCTTATGCCATCAATGGTTAAAATGGTTTCTTTGAAGCCATCATGATAATAAGTAAACTCATTTTGTAAGTTTACATCGTCAAGTATTTCATTGCGTTGAAGTTTTTCAGGTATTAATACTTCACCTTTTTGCGCTGGTGCGCTACGAAAGCGGTAAAAATCGGTTAGGTTGTTATCAACAATCGTTTGTGCGACAGCTTGGCAACCTATGCAACACATAGGTTGATCAATATTGTCGATGTTTGTTATTAAATGAATACCCTTGGGAACGGGTTCGTCACAATGAAAACAAGCTTTGCTCATTAATTTATGCTCACTAATCTACAGGCTAATTAATTTGCTACTGACAGGTCCGGTTTTATCGCAATAAAGTCAGATTGAGGTAGGGTGAGCACGGTTTGAATTTTCCAGTGGTTCTCAAAAGGACTAATGGTTACTTGCCACTTACCAGAAACATTCTGCTCAGCTTCAAAAAAATGCGTAAAGTCACCATTGCCATCAGCCGTTAATGCTAAATAAAAATCTCGGTCCGCTAATGTTGGGTGATAAAAATTTACATTCAATAGTGGGAATGTTTTTTCGATACCTGTCGGGCGAATAGTCAATTGGTCATCAACAAGTTTCAAACCAAAACTCATACCGAGTTTTTGTGCTTGTCTAACTTTGCCTAACTCTAGGTTTATCGCTTTACCTTTTTTATAATAGTCGCCCACAACCAGAGGGTCTGGATCGCTATTGGCTATAATAAAAGTCACAATACCGGCAACTACGGCTGTAAAAGGTAATATAAACACTAACCAAGCCCAAGGCTCTTGATACCAAGATGTTTTCATGAAAATTTCTTATTTGCTGAAAGAGTGAACATTATACGACTTTTCTTATGTGGTAACTATTAAAAAACCTGTTATGTAACAAACTTTAACTTAATGAATATTCATCAGTATAAGTTAATTCACCCGCAGGAAACTTGAGCTTGCAAAGTCTATTTACATTGCATTTATTAAAGGAACAACCCAGTTTTTAGTAATTATAATTCTAAATATAACAAGTAATTAGAGACACTTCCCTGAAAAGATAAACATAAAAAAACCTTGGTGCTTTGCAACATCAAGGTTTTAGTATCACGATATTTTTAGCGACTACTCTTGCGATAAGCTATAAACATAGGCACTGATAACATGAATTTTTTGTTCACCTAGGATTTTATCCCACGCTGGCATTATACCGGCACGACCGTTAGCTATTGAATATTCAACAGCACGCTGAGAACCGCCATATAGCCAAGTATTATCGGTTAAGTTAGGAGCGCCAAGGGCAATACCCATTGCGTCACTACCTTTACCTTCACTACCGTGACAAGCTGCACACATAGCAAATTTAACTTTACCTGCTTCTGCTGCTTTAGCATCAACTTCACGACCACTTAAGCTTAAAACGAAAGCAGCTACTTCTTTAACGCCTTGCTCGCCGCCTAATGCTGCGCTCCAAGCCATCATGCCATTAGCTTTACGACCGTGCATTAGTGTGGCTTTAATCATTTCTGGTGAGCCACCATATAACCAGTCTTGGTCCGTTAAGTTAGGGAAACCAGTAGCGCCACGAGCATCAGAGCCATGACATTGCGAACAGTTTTGTATAAACAACCGTTGCCCAACTTTACGTGCTGAAGTTGCTTCTTCATCGTTAGCTGTTGCTAAATCGGCTATTTCACGCTTTGCGTAAGCATCAAAAATTGGTCCATATTTTTCATCAGCAGCAGCAACTTCACGATCGTATTGTACTAACAAGCCTTTTTCTTTAGCTAAAGCCGATTTTTCTTTAGATTCAGCTAAATTCAAAATACCTTGGTTAGAACTTTCCCAGCCAGAAAAACCTTTCCAACCACCTAAACCGTATACAGCGATGTAGAAAAAGCCCCAAAGAATGGTTAACAAAAAGAAATTACTCCACCATTTAGGTAGTGGGTTGTTTAGTTCTTCAATGCCATCGAAAACGTGTCCTGTAGGCTCACCTTCAGGAACATCTGCAAAGTTCTTTAAACACATGCGTAATAGTAAGTAACAACCTATCAATGTGCCAAGGGTTAGAACCGATACCCAAATAGTCCAGAAGCTAGACATTATCAGTCTCCTGCTTGTTATTTTTGTTAGTGTGGCTTATTTCAGTTTCAGTTTTTTCTTCAAAAATTGAATTTGCCGCTTCATCAAAAGATGATTTGCGTTTTTTTGAATATGACCAAACCACAATAACTATAAATAATGCCAATATTAATAGGGCAATAAGCCCTCTAAGCGTGCCGTAATCCATCATATTATTTCAACGCATGACCAAGAGACTGTAAATATGCAATTAATGCATCCATTTCTGTTTTACCTTTAACTGCTTTCTTTGCACCAGAAATATCAGTTTCAGAATAAAGAGGAATAGCATTACCTTGCTCGTCTTTGTGGCTTCTATTACGCGTTAAAAAGTTGAATGTAGATAACTTTTTAGCGGTTAATTCGCCATCAAGTGTATTTTCAGCTAGCCACTTAAATGAAGGCATATTTGACTCTGGCACCACTGAACGTGGGTCAAGTAAATGCGCACGATGCCAATCATCACTATAACGACCGCCAACACGAGCTAAATCAGGACCAGTACGTTTTGAACCCCATAAAAATGGATGTTCCCATACTTGTTCACCAGCCACTGAGTAATGACCGTAGCGTTCTGTTTCAGCACGAAATGGACGGATCATTTGGCTATGACAAACATTACAACTTTCACGGATATAAATATCACGTCCTTCCATTTCTAATGGTGTATAAGGACGTAGATTATCTACAGGTGTATTTGTCGCTTTTTGAAAGAAAAGTGGCGTAATTTCAACTAAACCACCAACGCTTATGGCGAGGATAGTAAAGATTGCAAACAAGCCAACATTTTTTTCAAACTTTTCATGTTTATTTTTCATCGTTGGCTCCTTAAGCTACTTTAACTGCTTCAAGACTATTGTCTTTAGCATAAATTGTTTTAAACATGTTGTAAGCCATCAGTAAGAAGCCTGATACAACTAATACACCACCAACAAAACGCATAAAGTAGAATGGGTAAGAAGCCGTTAAACTTTCAACAAAACTGTAAGTTAACGTACCGTCAGTATTAACTGCACGCCACATTAACCCTTGCATTACGCCAGAAATCCACATAGCGACAATATATAAAACAACACCAGATGTATGTAGCCAGAAATGCACGTTGATTAAACGTACGCTGAACATGCGACCTTGGTTAAAGAGTACTGGAATTAAGTGGTATATAGCACCAATAGATACCATAGCAACCCAACCTAGTGCACCAGAATGAACATGACCAATAGTCCAGTCAGTATAATGCGAAAGAGCATTTACCGACTTAATTGCCATCATCGGGCCTTCAAATGTCGACATACCGTAGAAAGACAACGAAACAATTAAAAAGCGAAGAATAGGATCATAACGCAGCTTATGCCATGCGCCAGAAAGCGTCATTATACCGTTGATCATCCCACCCCAAGAAGGCAAGAATAGTACGATTGACATAACCATACCAACTGATTGTGCCCAATCAGGCAGTGCAGTGTAATGTAAGTGATGAGGGCCTGCCCAAATGTATAATGAAATCAATGCCCAAAAATGAACAATAGATAAACGGTAAGAGTAAACAGGGCGCTCAGCTTGTTTTGGTACGAAATAGTACATCATACCTAAGAAACCAGCGGTCAATAGAAAGCCTACGGCATTATGTCCATACCACCACTGCATCATGGCATCAATCGCACCAGGATATATGGAGTATGACTTCATCATAGAAACTGGAATAACCATACTGTTGCCAATATGCAATACCGCAACGGTTAGAATGAAACCACCAAAGAACCAGTTTGCCACATAAATATGAGAGGTTTTACGCTTGATCAAGGTACCAAAAAACACAATGGCGTAACAGATCCAGACCACGGCGATTAAAATATCAATTGGCCATTCTAATTCAGCGTATTCTTTGCTCGAAGTATAACCCATGGGTAAAGTTATAACGGCAAGTACAATAACGGCTTGCCAACCCCAAAAGGTAAAGGCAGCTAATTTGCCACCAAAAAGCGTCGTTTTACAAGTACGTTGCACAACATAATACGAAGTTGCAAACAATGCACTGGTACCAAAAGCAAAAATTACCGCATTGGTATGCAGCGGACGAAGACGAGAATAGGTTAACCAAGGTGTATCAAAATTTAGTGCTGGCCAAATTAATTGCGCCGCAATAAGAACACCTACAAGAGTACCAACGATCCCCCAAATAACAGTCATTACGGTGAATTGACGCACCACATTGTAGTTATATGACGGATGATCAAGCGTTGTTGTCATTTTATTGTTCCGTTACTAGGTTAGATTTTGCAGTTTTGTATAAAAAAGAGTCTTTTTCACGAAAAATGCTGAGAAGCCATGATAAATGTCACACTCGAAAAACGAGTTGTTTCAGAATCTATGTGATTTTACCTTTCGCCTATGCCATAAATCAACCGTAAAACTTGATTTAAATCAACAAAAAACCTGCATTCTCATTATTAATGTTCGGTATGTTGAAAACCAACTTTCGATTAATTGCTGTATCTATAAAAGGTTAGCGCTAAAATTTGCATAAATTAGCGAAATTGCGGGTTAAAATCATGGCGTAATTTTGTACAACTTTTTTTTAAATAAATATTCAAAATTCATCAGGGTTATTGCTTTAATCACCGAATTAAAAGTGTTTCTAGCTTTTTAGTCGAAATGCCCGTTACTGAAGAATGCAAAAGAGAATTATCGTAAATTTGTAATCACTAAAGCAACAGCTGAAAAAATGAATAAATAAACCTTATGATTGTGTATTATAGCGGACAAATTCCTTTGTTTTATTTCATCTATGAATATTGTTGAAAAAAATCCCCAATGTTTTTTATTTACACTAATAACAATATTTTTATCTCTGGTACTTATCGCCTGTAGTCCTGAGAATAAATCAAATTTAGTCGCTGACAATGCCTCACCAAAAATTGCCCAATGTATTGTTGATCAAAGCCAATGTGAATTTCAGTTAATAGATGCTCAAGCTCAAGTTTTATTCGATGTTGATAAAATAGTCGCGGAGCAGCCATTTAACATGGTGATTAAGTATCAAGGCAAAGATAGCTTAAAAAGTATTAATGGCTACCTTGAAGGTGTTGACATGTATATGGGGAAAATACCGTTATTTTTTGAACCTCAGTTATCAATTAATGATATCGCTGGTAAAGCAACTGAAAATTCGACTTCTGCAATCATCAAATCTGCACAGTTACCTGAGAAAATTAAGCAAAATAGTAAACAAGCTTTTCAAACTGAAGTGTTGGTAGGAAGTTGTTCTGCAGCACAAATGAAGTGGCGTATTTGGTTAACGTTTATTACTGAAGAAAACAAAAAGCAAACTAAAATGTTTACGGTGCAGAGTTACCGTATTTAAAACCGTTTAGGCCATCCTTATTTAAAATCATATATACGTACTTACTAAGTAGAGTTATCAATATAACCATCTTGTTCAGGGTAATTAAGTATTACTTGTAAATGGTATGGTATCGAGACTCAAGTTTGATAAATACTGCAAATACCCACTAACTCGTGGCTAACCAAATAGCGACTAATATCATTAAGCTACCTGATATTTTATTCAGTAATTGTACATTGTTACGTTTAGTTAATACTTTGCCGATAGTTTTTCCACCCGTGGCATACAGAGTCATACAAATAAATTCAGACATCAGTATAACTGCCACTAAAATACTCAACTGGGGAGCTAATGGGAGAGTTTGGCTAATAAAAGGGGGTAGTAACGAAATCATAAACGCCCAACCTTTAGGGTTGGCAATAGCCGTTAAAAAACCTTGTTGGAATAAACTACGCCTTTTAATTGATTGTTGATGTTGATTTGGGTCAGTGGCAAGTTTACCTTTGGCTCGCCACATATTGATCCCTACATAGAGTAAATATAGCGCTCCTAAAATTTTAAAACCTTGAAATAGCTGGGGCACAGCTGTCATTATCGTTGCCACACCTAAAACAGATGCAATGGCTACCGTTGCTACACCCAATAACTCACCATACATCATCCAAAAAGTCTTTCTCACCCCAATAGTAATGCCTAAGCTCATAGCTAAAGTCATACACATACCTGGTGTAATACTCACGATAAAAAATGTAGGAATAAAAATGCTAAGCAAGGTGAAA
This sequence comes from Colwellia sp. 6M3, assembly GCF_014077595.1. Classification (NCBI taxonomy): domain Bacteria; kingdom Pseudomonadati; phylum Pseudomonadota; class Gammaproteobacteria; order Alteromonadales; family Colwelliaceae; genus Colwellia; species Colwellia sp. 6M3. The sequence continues at coordinate 26,103 of NZ_JACGWF010000007.1, forward strand.
TCTATCAAGGTATTAAGTGCCTGAAGGTTGATTGAAAAGGATAATAACGCAACTTAGCTGAGGATTAATCATTAAAATATAAAATTTTATAAAAAAATAGGTTTTTTTCAGAATAAGCGCATAATGATTAAAGGGCTTAAATTAAGATCTAATTGGGTCGGAGTAAAAATATGCTAACCGAAAAAAATTCTCGCTATATTGATTCTTTACCTCGCTTTTCCTCGAAAGCTGTTAAATGTATGTTTTTTGCAGTCAACATTTTTTTAGTTAGTGGTTGTTCGTCATTAGGCGTACAGCCTTGGGAACGCGATTTGTTAGCAAAAGGTGAAATGGCTTTAACATCTTCACCGATTGACTCTGCCTTAGATGATCATATCTACTTCAGTAAAGAAGCTTCAAGTGGGGGTAAAAGCTTTGGTGGTGGGGGTTGCGGATGCAATTAATTAAAAAAAAGCGTCCCGTTAATATCAAAGCCGCGTTAACGCTTGCAGCATCGGCTTTGTTGGGCACCATCCCTAAAACTGTTATCGCAGCAGACAATACAACAGCAGCTAAAAAAGCATCACAAGATACTGCTTGGGATTTTGAAAGTGCACTTTTATTTTATAGTGAAAGCGACCGTGTTTCAGCAGCTGAAGCTATTTTAAATGGTCAAAAAACCTTTGCAAATGACGAAATTTTAAATCTTAAACTTACCGTTGATGTGTTAACGGGAGCATCAGCCAATGGTGCTGCTGCTCAACCCAATATTCAAACTTTTACTAGACCCTCAGGTAAAGGCAGCTATCAAACACAAGTCAATAAAACACCACTAGACGACACCTTCAAAGACACCCGTGTACAGTTTAATGCCCAATGGACTCAGCCTTTAGCCGATAATTATACGGGTAGCGCCGGAGTTTACCTTTCGAAAGAATATGATTATTTATCACTGGGTATTAATGGCAACCTGGCTTATGACTTTAATCAGAAAAACTCAACGTTCTCGGTTGGATTAAGCTACTTTCATGATACTTTTGAACCCGAGGGCGGTATTCCATTAGCATTCGCATCAATGCCAAGGGCTTATGGTAATAACGACAATGCGAGTAATAGTGGAACAAAGGCTGACTTTGATCTTACTCGCAGAACCGATAGCGACAATAAAACCACCGCAGATATTATGATCGGCTTTACACAAGTCATTAACCGTCGAATGATCACGCAGTTTAATTATTCTTACTCTAAGGTTAGCGGCTACTTAACCGACCCTTTTAAAGTATTAAGTTTGGTTGATAATACAGGCATCGCACAAGACTATGTTTATGAAAACCGCCCAGACTCAAGATTAAAACAGAGCCTTTTTGCACAAACAAAATATCACTTTGAAAAAAATATTATTGATGTGTCGTATCGTTATATGTGGGATGACTGGAAAATTGACTCGCATACTATTGATTCAAAACTTCGCATGCCATTATCTCGCTCTAGCTATATTGAGCCTCACTTTCGTTTTTATCAACAAAGTGCCGCCCAGTTTTACCAACCGTTTTTAATTGAGCCAAACGCGATACCTGAATTTGCCAGTGCAGATTATCGTATCGGCGAAATGAGTGCATACACCATAGGATTAAAATATGGTACCAAGCTTAATGGCGGAAATGACTTGTCATTTAGGTTGGAATATTATCGACAAGACCCTACCGATGCTGGCCATAAAGCGCCCGATGCATTAGCCGAGGTTGATTTATATGAAAGTGTTGATGCGGTGATAGCACAAGTAACCTATTCGTTTTAAAGTGCTTGGTAGGTATAGTTAACTTTTAAATGATTAAGCGTTAGGAAATAGTGTGAACAAATCATCGCAAAGGCGTATTCAATTATTGAAAACTGATGATGGTCATAGCGTTACATTTGACGCTATGGCTAGTCCTTGTGAAGTGCTAATTGCCAATAGTGATAACCAACTTGCGCTGAACTTGGGCGAACGTATTGCTAATGAAGTATGGCGAATCGAAGATAAATACTCCCGTTATAATCCAAGCAGTGTTTGCTCAGCTATTAATAATAGTATTGGCATCCCTATAGCTATCGATCAAGAAACCTACTTATTACTCAACTTTGCTGATACTTGCTATGAGCTCAGCGAAGGTTTGTTTGATATTACCTCTGGCGTGTTACGTCAAGTTTGGCAGTTTGATGGTAGTAATAATGTCCCAAGTCCAGATCAGGTAGCACATACCTTAGTCAATATTGGCTGGGATAAAGTGAGCTACGATGAACAACAAATAACACTACCGGCAAATATGGAAGTAGACTTTGGCGGTATTGGCAAAGAATACGCCGTTGATCGAGCGATGATTATTGCTAACGAATTTACCAACCTTCCCGTTTTAGTCAATTTAGGTGGTGATTTAGCGGCAAATAAACCCCGTAAAATAAACATGCCTTGGCAGGTGGGTATTGAACACCCAGGGTTTGTAGAACATAAAACGATGGTCGTCAGCTTAATGCAAGGAGCACTAGCCACCAGTGGAGACGCTAAACGATTCTTATTAAAAGATAATATTCGTTATAGTCACATATTAAATGCGAAAACTGGCTGGCCAATTGTGCAAGCACCACGTTCTATTACGGTTGTGGCTCCGCAATGTATTCAGGCCGGTATATTAGCGACATTAGCATTAATGCAGGGCGAACAAGCCGAACATTTTTTGACTGAACAAAATATTAAGTTTTGGGCTATTCGTTAATTATTTGAATTATTTCTAAGTATGTTTAGCGTTAATTCTGCTTTAAATCTTGTATATAAAGAGGAGGGGCGTTTAATGTTGCTGCGCGTTCACATCCATGCAAACGCAGCAAAACATCTGTTGTTTTAAAAGTAGCATATGTGCTGATTTTAAAACGAAAGCAGGTTAAATGAAAAACAGTTTATTCTCGATAAAAACCAATATGTTGATGAAAACGAACAATTAACTCTTCTTTATCATTATTATATTTAAGTTTTTGGGCAATGCTATGCAAAACAGATTCTATTTGATTTAAAAATTTACCGTAACCATGGCTGGTTTTATCTTGCTCACTGGCAACAAAAACGAAATGAACACTATCAACAAGTTCTTCAGCGGCCCATTTACAGGTATAACCACTATTTGCACTTTTCGGGTTATAGCCAATCATCATTAACTCACCTTTTGCTACGGTAGTTTCATCGTCACTGCGACGTACAATCGGTACTAATCCATTCGCAATAAGTGCACCATTGTTTAAGTTGTGTTTCTTAGCGGCACTCATAAACGCATCAGCGATATAATTGTAGAGTGGGTTGTAGTTTTCACCTTCACTATGGTCAAGCTTCACAAGTTTGCTTAGTCGACGGTTAATGGGCATATCAACAATGGCATATGTTAGTTCATCGGTATTGGCCGGAATAGAAATTTCATCTGGCGCATAACGATTTGAGATGCTGCGTAACTTATGTACTTGATTACCTTGTACGCCTTTATCTTTGGCAAATAAATCATAAGTGAGGTGCTGATGGTCACAAATGCGTACTTCTTCTGTTTCCATACCACTTTGTTCAGTAAATTTTGTGATCGCTTTAACAACTTTTTGATGAAATATTGCCGAGTTATGTCTTATTTCATCACCATTAGACAAAAACACTAAATGAATTTTACTGGCTTGCTTTGTCGCATCAAAATAGGACTTCTGACTGAAGTGGTAACGTGAGTTATACAAAAACAGAATTTGTTGTTCTGTTTGAGCGGTAATTTTTTCTGGGCTAAATCGAATGCGAGTGAATTTGTCATTAGCAACAAATTGGCCACTTTCAATATCTAATTCTTCGTTGATTTTGAAGAATAATTCAGACAACTTCTTATAAAAAGCTAAAAATGGTTGTTCGCTGTTGTGATCAACTGGGCCTGAAATTCTCTCGATTAAGCTGTCTGTAATAGCAAACTTAGCAAGTAAATATTGGTTTTCACGTGCAGAGGAAGGAATGTGCACTTTGTGTTGAACGCGTCTTGTACGAGAGATTGGCATAACAATTAACCTATTAATTTAAAAGTTCATCATAGTAGTATCATTAAATGTGGTCAAATATGATATATACCAAAGAGCAGATCATTATTTGCACAGATTCGCTTTAAGTGCAGGTAAACATAGTGATATTAAGGACGAAGGCTTAGTTTGCAAGGCTTTCAAGCTGTTTATAATATAGACATAAATACAGACATAAAAATTTAGCGCAGGCTTTAATATTTCTTTGCACTTTACCTCTACCTAAATGAGAGCAGATTTGTATATAATCTCAGAGTCTTTCTCAAATAAAGTATAAAAAACATGAAAAAATCTTTAGCTTTTACCTTATTAACCTCAGCCGTATTTTTGGGCTGTGGAGCAGGCGATGCTGCTACAAAAACTAATAACGCCGCCGATGTAACCGCAAGTTATAACAGTATTAACAAAGAACAACTTACCGAGCACATTAAAACACTTGCTTCAGATGAATTTGAAGGTCGTGCACCATCAACTAAAGGTGAAAAACTTACGCTTGATTACTTAACCAAGCAACTCACCGCTATCGGTTTTAAACCAGGTAATGGTGATAGCTTTTTACAACCTGTGCCTATGGTATCAATTGAAGCGTCATCAGATATGGCTTTATCTATAGGTGGTAAAGAATATCAATATGGCCATGATATGGTTATGGGCTCAAGCCGTATTAGTGATTTTGAACAGCTTAAAGACTCTGAACTAGTATTTGTTGGTTATGGTGTTAATGCGCCAGAATACCAATGGAATGATTACGAAGGGCTTGATGTTGAAGGAAAAACAGTTGTTATTCTTGTCAACGATCCCGGTTTTGCCACTAAAGACCCAGCATTATTTAATGGTAATGCCATGACATATTACGGTCGTTGGACATATAAATATGAAGAGGCGAGCCGCCAAGGTGCAGAAGGCGCAATAATTATTCATGAAACTGCACCAGCATCATATGGTTGGTCAGTAGTTGAGCACTCATGGACAGGTCCACAATTTGGTTTTGTTCGTGAAGATTTAAATAAAGATCGTGTTGCGGTTGAAGGTTGGGTTAATAGTGATGTTGCCAAAGAACTTTTTGCTAACGCAGGTTTAAACTTTGAGCAAGAAAAAGCAAAAGCCGCTAAGGGCAGTTATCATGTTGATATGGGTGATTTAACCGCTTCTGTTGCGGTAAAAAATACCGTTAAAAAGTCTACTTCGTATAACTTTATTGCTACTTTACCCGGCAGCGTAACACCAGATGAGCACATTATTTATACCGCACATTGGGACCATCTAGGTAAAGATACCAGTAAAGAGGGCGACCAAGTCTATAATGGCGCGGTAGATAATGCATCAGGTACGGCAGCACTTATTGAAGTAGCTGAAGCATTTTCAAAACTACCTATGGCACCAGAACGTTCAATCACCATTATGGCAGTAACCGCTGAAGAGCAAGGATTATTGGGTTCTAAGTTTTATGCGGCAAACCCTGTTATACCTGCAGCTAAAACAGTAGCTAATATCAATATGGACGCATTAAATGTTAATGGTCGCAGTAAAGATGTTTCAGTTTATGGTTTAGGGCAATCTCAACTTGATGACTACTTAATCGTAGCGGCTAAAAAGCAAGATCGTGTTATTTCAGGCGATCCTCGTCCAGCGGCCGGTATTTACTACCGTTCAGATCACTTTGCATTCGCCAATATTGGTATTCCAGCCCTTTATGCTAAGAGTGGTAAGGAACCTGTTGATGAAGCTACAAAAGCCCTACGAGCGCATTTAGACCCTATTTTAGCCAAGTGTTACCACAATGCTTGTGATGAATATAGCGAGCAATGGGACCTTTCAGGTGCTGTCGAAGATATCCAAGCTTTCTTTGAAATTGGTTATGAATTATCACATCAAAATGTGTGGCCGCAGTGGAGCAAAACATCAGAATTTAAACGTTAATAAGCACATAGCTTAAAACCAAAGCAGCAATTAGTTAATTGCTGCTTTTTTTGTTCTGAAACATAACACCTAAAAAAAAGTAGGGTCAGATACACATTAAAATTTATCTTTTCAATTCTATTATAAAGAGCAAATTATACTTTAAAAATTCTTGTTCTATACTAAGAGCAATTTAAATAATAAGGATATTATTTATGGCTCGCCTGCCCAGAATTCAGCTAATAGACATACCACAACATATTATTCAACGAGGAAATAATCGCAGTTTTTGCTTCACAGATGAGCAAGATTTTGCTGCTTACGCTCATTGGCTAACTGAGTACTCTATTAAATATTGTGTTGATATACACGCGTGGGTTTTTATGACCAATCATGTACATTTACTTTGCACACCGCGGATACCAAATGCAATTAGTTTATTGATGCAAAGTTTAGGTCGCAGGTATGTGCAGTATTTTAATCATAAATATCGAAGAACTGGCACGCTCTGGGAAGGACGATTCAAATCTTGTTTGATAGAAGATGTTTCATATTTATTGCAAGTATATAAATATATTGAATTAAATCCAGTTAGGGCGAGAATGGTTGACGAACCATCGCAATATCTTTGGTCTAGCTATCAAATTAATGCATTAGGAAAACAATCCCCATTATGTACACCTCATCCCGCATACGAGGATCTAGGCGCTGATTCATTTGTACGCCAAAAAACATATCAGTCTTTATTCAAATATCAAATAGCTCCTTTACTAATTGAAGATATCAGAACGTCATTAAATAAGGGCCTAGCATTGGGCAGCGAATGTTTTAAATCTAAAGTAGAGCAATCAACAGGACGAAGAGTCAGAGAAGCGAAACTAGGCAGACCTTTAGGTAGATGTAAAAAAGTAGGGTCAGATACACATTAATTGATTTTAGTCGCTTTACTAATTGTAAGAGGAGGATATTGATCTCAATACTTTTTGATGTTGCTCGTTTAGAAAGTACCAACAGGGCTATTAAATGTGTATCTGACCCTACTTTATTTTAGACGAAAAAAAAACTGCTAAATAGCAGGTTTCTTTAATGTGGCTCCTCAACCTGGACTTGAACCAGGGATAAAAGCTGAGTTAATAACAGCACAGTCCGTTGCTCTGTCAACTGAGCTATTAAATGTGTATCTGACCCTACTTTATTTTGGACCCAGCTTTATTTCAGATGAAAAAAAACCTGCTAGATAAGCAGGTTTCTTTAATGTGGCTCCTCAACCTGGACTTGAACCAGGGATAAACGCTGAGTTAATAACAGCACAGTCCGTTGCTCTGTCAACTGAGCTGTTAAATGTGTATCTGACTCTACTTTATTTTGGACCCAGCTTTATTTCAGACGAAAAAAAACCTGCTAAATAAGCAGGTTTCTTTAATGTGGCTCCTCAACCTGGACTTGAACCAGGGACAAACGGATTAACAGTCCGTTGCTCTACCAACTGAGCTATTGAGGAATTGTTCTGTACTACTATAATCGTTTTTACTTTAAAATAAAAACCATCACATTTTAATGTGGCTCCTCAACCTGGACTTGAACCAGGGACAAACGGATTAACAGTCCGTTGCTCTACCAACTGAGCTATTGAGGAATTGTTCTTTTTACTATAATCGCTGTTAATAAAATTAAAAGCCATTACTTAATATTTGGCTCCTCAACCTGGACTTGAACCAGAGACAAACGCTGACTTAATAACAGCACAGTCCGTTGCTTTGCGTAGCAACATTGAAACCAATATCTTAAATTTGGCTCCTCAACCTGGACTTGAACCAGGGACAAACGGATTAACAGTCCGTTGCTCTACCAACTGAGCTATTGAGGAATTGTTTTGAAAGCCGCTATTGGCTAACGGGGCGGAATATTAAAGGCCGCATGTCAGACTGTCAATACAAAAATTACAAAAATATCATTTTATTGGTTGTTTGCTCAAATAGCAGGCATTGTTTGCCTTATTTTTGCTTTTGTTGATGATTTAATAATCAGAAGTTGATTTTGTTAATATAAAATATAGTTATCCACTTAATCTGTGGATAACTATGTGAGTTAAAGTGTAACTTAACGTAATATGAACGGTAGAATGCGGCTTGCAGTCAAGTGTTGTTTTATTGCGCTGTTAGTTTAATTTGTTTTATAACAATAGGTTAGATGTGTTATGTTGGCTTTGTAGCCATGTGCGTTTGTTTTTTGTTCAAGCACTATTTTTTATACATTTGTTGTGCATTTCTCTACAGAATAGTGTAATGCCAATTATTTCCATGATATTATTTTTTCTGAAAATATCGTTATTACTATCTTAAATAAAATATATACGTAGCGAGTCCTATCATGATCTTTTACAATGGTCGACGCATTCGATCTATCACTTATTTTGAAAAAATTAATGACTGAAACTAAACATATTCACCAAATTAACCTACTGAAAGATCCCGTAGCCCCCACATTAAAAACCATGACCATTCCGATGATTTACGGCATGATTTTATTGATGACTTTTAACTTGGTTGATACCTTTTTTGTCGGTTTATTAGGTACTCAGCCATTAGCGGCAATTAGCTTTACTTTTCCTATTACTTTTACCGTGATTAGTTTAACGATTGGTTTGGGTATCGGTACGTCTGCCGTTATTGCCAAAGCTTTAGGCAAAGGCGATAAAGAGTCCGCAAAAAGTTTAGCCACCAGTTCATTATACTTAGCAGCAATCATAGTCGGTATTCTTGCCGTAATTGGCTACTTACTGATTGATGAAACATTTTTACTTTTAGGGGCTAGCGAAGCACTATTGCCTTTAATTCATCAATATATGGATTTATGGTTTATCGGTTGTATCTTGTTAATCGGCCCGATGATTGGTAACGCTATTTTACGTGCAGACGGCGACACTAAAACGCCCAGTATAATTATGGGCAGCGCAGGTTTAATAAATGCCGTATTAGACCCTATTTTTATTTTTGGTTTTGGTCCTGTACCTGCCATGGGTATTCAAGGCGCCGCAATAGCGACATTAGTCTCTTGGGTATTTGGCTTAGGTTATGTTTTATATATTTTAGCGGCTAAGCGTGGCTTAATTCATAGCCATTTAATGTCACTTAAAGACTTTATTTGCTCGTCACGCGAAATTTTACGTATTGGCTTACCTGCGGCAGGCGCGAATATGTTGACTCCGATTGCTTCAGCTGTTTTAACGGCTATAGTGGCTGAATACGGTGTATCAGCCGTTGCGGCATTTGGCGTAGGCTCAAGAATTGAATCTATTGCCTGTTTAGTCGTTTTAGCACTTTCAATGACTTTACCACCATTTATTAGCCAAAATTTTGGTGCCGGTAGCATGAGCCGTGTCGAGGAAGGTTACAAAACCTCGATAAAATTTGTGCTTATATGGCAAGTGCTCATTTATGTTGTACTGGTGTTAGCTGCTCCCTTAATCGCAGATATGTTCTCTAAAGAGCAAGCGGTAGCCGATATTATTAAGTTATTCATTTGGATTTTACCCTTAGGTTATGGTTTACAGGGCGTTATTATTTTAACAAACTCATCTTTCAATGCCTTACATAAACCTATGGTTGCATTAGTATTAAGTGTTATTCGTTTATTTATTTGCTATGTACCTTTATCATATCTCGGTAGCTTATGGTTTGGTTTAGAGGGCTTTTTTATCGGCGCATTACTGGGCAATGTAGTGATGGCGGCTATTTCATATAACCTGTTCAGTAAACAATGTGATAAAGACCGCATAAATGTTGAGGTTACTGCTTAATGAAAGCGCTAAAAATACATTCAGATTATATCCCTAGCGGCGACCAACCAACGGCGATAGCAAAATTGCTTGATGGTATTGACTCTGGGTTAGCGCATCAAACGTTATTGGGCGTAACAGGCTCAGGTAAAACCTATACCATTGCTAATGTAATTGAAAAACTCAATCGTCCAACCATGATGTTAGCACCAAACAAAACCTTAGCAGCGCAACTATACGGAGAAATGAAAGACTTTTTCCCTGATAATGCGGTTGAGTATTTTGTTTCGTATTATGACTACTATCAGCCAGAAGCCTATGTGCCTACAACCGACACGTTTATTGAAAAAGATGCCTCGGTAAACGAACATATCGAGCAAATGCGTTTGTCGGCGACTAAGTCACTGTTAGAGCGCAAAGACGTTATTATCATCGCCTCAGTGTCTGCCATTTATGGTTTGGGTGACCCTGACTCTTATTTAAAAATGATGTTGCATGTAAGTGTTGGCGACATTATTAATCAGCGCGACATATTAAGACGTCTAGCTGAGCTGCAATACACCCGAAATGACGTGGCGTTTCAGCGTGCAACGTATCGCGTACGTGGTGATGTAATTGATGTTTTTCCTGCAGAGTCAGACCGCATGGCGCTGCGCATTGAGTTATTCGATGAAGAAATTGAGCGCATTAGCATATTTGACCCCCTAACCGGCGAAGTTGAGCGTACCGTTGCTCGTGTTACCGTTTACCCAAAAACACATTATGCTACCCCACGTGAAAAGATATTGGCGGCTGTTGATAAAATCAAAATTGAATTAAAAGACAGAGCAGCTCAGTTAAAAGAAAACAATAAACTCGTTGAAGAGCAGCGAATAGTGCAACGAACTCAGTTCGATATTGAAATGATGACAGAGCTTGGCTATTGCTCAGGTATAGAAAACTATTCTCGTTATTTGTCTGGTCGTGGCCCAGGTGAAGCGCCGCCAACATTATTTGATTACCTGCCTAGCGATGGCTTATTAATTATTGATGAATCGCATGTTACCGTGCCGCAAATTGGCGCTATGTACAAAGGTGACCGTTCGCGCAAAGAAAACCTTGTTGAATATGGTTTCAGATTACCTTCAGCGCTTGATAACCGCCCAATGAAATTTGAAGAGTTTGAAGCATTATCGCCACAAACTATTTATGTTTCTGCCACGCCAAGTAATTATGAGCTTGAAAAATCTGCCGGTGAAATTGCTGAGCAAGTAGTGCGCCCAACGGGCTTACTTGATCCACAAATAGAAGTGCGCCCTGTTGATACACAAGTTGATGATCTACTCTCTGAAATTCGCAAACGCGTAAAAATTGATGAAAGGGTATTAGCCACTACATTAACTAAACGTATGGCGGAAGATTTAACCGATTACTTAGACGAGCATCAAATAAAGGCGCGTTACTTACATTCCGATGTAGACACCGTTGAGCGAGTAGAAATAATTCGAGATTTTCGTTTAGGTAAGTTTGACGTTTTAGTGGGTATTAACTTACTTCGTGAAGGGTTAGACATGCCAGAAGTATCGCTTGTTGCCATTCTTGATGCGGATAAAGAGGGCTTTTTGCGCTCAGAGCGTTCACTCATACAAACCATCGGCCGAGCGGCACGTAATATAAACGGTAGAGCCATTTTATATGCTGCAAAAATTACTGGTTCAATGCGAAAAGCTATTGACGAAACTGATAGACGTCGCGCCAAACAGCATCAATACAACCTTGATAACAATATAACGCCACGTGGAGTAAGACGTAATATTTCAGATGTTATGGATCTTGATGGTGGGAAAACTCGCGCGGCAGCAGCATTAAAAGCGGCAGAGCCAGCGTCAGAATATGAAACCTTAACCACTAAACAGATTGATGTGAAAGTGCAGGAACTAGAAACGCAAATGTTTAATCATGCGCAAAATCTAGAGTTTGAATTGGCCGCGTCAGTGCGAGATAAAATCAAACAATTACGTGATTTACAGCTAGTAACTTAAAGCGTGAATAGAGTAGCTTTATAATCAAAGTAACCCCAAATTCACGCAAAATTTAATACCCAGCTAAAGACGCTTATGGCTTGTATGCATAGCCTATAAATACAAGCCATACAGATTGTACTTTAGTCCTTCAAGTATCAAAGCTCTAAAGTACCCAGCTTATTAAAGCATCGCTTCAATATCGCTAGCAATATCTGCTGGCTTGGTGGTTGGGCTATAGCGCTTAACCACTTTGCCTTGGTTATTCACCAAAAATTTAGTGAAATTCCACTTAATGCTTTTACTGCCTAACAAGCCTGGCGCTTCGTTTTTCATATAATCAAATAATGGGTGGGCATTTTCACCATTAACATCAACTTTACTAAAAAGCGGGAACGATATATTAAAGTTAAGATCACAAAATTGTTTAATTTCGCTGTCGTCGCCTTTTTCTTGTTTACCAAACTGGTTACAAGGAAAGGCTAATATTTCTAAACCTTTTGCTTGATACTGTTGATACAAAGCTTGTAAACCTTGATATTGCGGAGTAAAACCACAAGCACTAGCGGTATTAACCAACAGCATTACCTTACCTTGATAAGTAGATAGCGGCACAAGTTCGCCAAGATTGTTATTGGCACTAAACTGATAAATGTTGTTATTCATAAAAAACCTTACAGCAATATTAATTGCACACAAATTTGCGACAATTTAACGTCAAATAAAGTAAGTGTTTTTTACCTTAAATGCAAAAATAAATCCGCAAAAACCAATTTAAAAAAAATCCGTAAAAATAAATAATACCAATTCTAATAAGTTTCTTGCCACTCAGTGATATTTTACTTAACAGATTTGGTATTAAACAAGTTTTTCACAATAGTAGCTATCAAAATAAGGCTAATTTTATTAACATGGAACGCATAAAAAGCAATACGATTTCTCAATTTATTAAGCTCATGACACACGGCCTATAAACAAAAAAATAACAATGGCTACCACTGGTTCATCAGGTATGTAGAGTCAAAATCACAGAGGTCTAGCGCGTGATTCTGAGCAACTTTAGACTAAGCCAAACTAAATTATTCAAGTCAGGCTCATTCCAAGCAAGTTAAATTTAAAAAACATAGTAGAGCTAGACGTATACTTTCCTAGAATTAAAACCGTTCAAACAAAACTTAAATAAGGTGTGTAATTTCCATGAACAATATTGAAAACAGTAACTTAGATGACTTTCTCGCAAGCATTAAACAAGAACAGCACTCGATAGAGTTTACCCAAGTCATGAAAGTTATTGCCGATAACTATCAATATCAACCTACAACGTTTACCAATGGTGAGCTTGTTAATGAAAGTGGAACAAATGAAGGCTCTTGTAAAATATTTTATTTTGCTCAGCTAAACAACTTAAGTCCTGAACAAACACTGGCTTGTTTTGGGCGTTATTATCGAGAAGATGTTTTAGCTAACCCTAAGGGTGATGATCACCAAAATATTCGAAATTTCATGCAAACTGGCTGGCAAGGTATTGATTTTAAATCAGTGGCTTTATCAGCTATAAAATAAGTATTAATAGCGCAAGCTATGCTGAACTAACTTCAACTCAATATCAGGTATTAATCAACTTGGTATTACATAAGGATTCGCTCGATGAAAGTCGCATTTATTGGTTTAGGTGTTATGGGATATCCCATGGCAGGGCATTTACAAAAAGCAGGTCACGAGGTTTGTGTTTTTAACCGTAGCCAAGCAAAAGCGGATAAATGGCTGGCTGAATTTTCAGGGACTAGTGCTAAAACACCGGCACTTGCCGCGAAAGATTGTGAAATAGTGTTTTGCTGCGTAGGTAATGATGACGATCTTCGTCAAGTGGTACTAGGCGAAAACGGCATATTAGCAGGCATGCCAAAGGGCAGTATTTTAGTTGATCATACGACTGCATCGGCAGAAGTTGCTGTCGAGCTTGCCGGTATTGCCGCAAGCCAAGAGCAATACTTTTTAGACGCTCCCGTTTCAGGTGGTCAGGCTGGCGCGGAAAATGGTGCACTAACAGTCATGGTTGGCGGTGACGAAACTATTTTTAATAAAGCTGAGCCCGTGATGGCCGCTTTCGCTAGATTTAGTCAATTAATGGGGCCCGTTGGCTCAGGGCAATTGGCTAAAATGGTAAACCAAATTTGTTTTGTAAATACCGTACAAGGCTTAGCTGAGGGATTAAACTTCGCCCAAAAAGCAGGGTTAGATATTGATAAGTTATTAGCAACTATTGGTAAAGGCGCTGCTGGCTCTTGGCAAATGGATAACCGCGGTAAAACAATGTGTGATCGAGAATTTGACTTTGGCTTCGCTGTTGACTGGGTAAGAAAAGACCTTGCTATTGCGTTTGCAGAGGCTGATAAATTAGGTGCAGATTTAACCGTGACTAAACAACTGGATGGTTATTATAAAGAAATTCAAGAAAGTGGTGGCAACCGCTGGGATACTTCAAGCTTAATAAGTCGCTTTAAAAAGTAAAACATTAACGATGTATTGTTTTGTTATTTTGTAGCTGAATAGCTGTATTCTACTTCGAGAAAAGTAGCCGACTTAATTTATATAAGTCGGCATTATGTTAATTTTGCACGTACTCGTATAAAGCTTTAAGCACCGACATTTTACTTTGGTTCTGTTCATGTTGGTGCGCTAAATCTTCAATTTTTATCATAAATTCATCAAGACTCAATAAGCCTTTTTTACCATGCTGAAGACGATTTTGACAATGCGCCTGCCATTTTTGTTGTTCTCCATCGTCAAGAGTATAAGGAAAATTGCGCGCTCGATAACTAAACAACAAGGTACTTAAACGCTCATCTTGAAACTGAAACGGGTGCGTACCTAATTGCTCAGGCGATAATTGATGCAAAATATCCATTTGCGCTTTATCACTATGCGAGAAAAACTTGCCACCATAAAGCGCAAACTCAGCTTCTACAGGTTCATCACCAAAATCACTTTCGGCAAAAACATCCGTCAACTTATCTCTAAGTTCAGTATATTGTTTCAGTCTTTTTAGGTTATCTAAACAGAGGTCACGCGGAATGGCCAAACGCTCAGCATTTTCAGGTAACAGCGTTTTTGCTGGCGCGACAATAGGGCACTTATTTAAATGAATTAACTTAATTGGAATTGGTAACTCGCCTTCGTCTAATTCATCATAACGGGTATATAAACGCGCTTTAATCTCTTCGCTAGTCAGCTCAAATAACGGAGATGGATCTCGTGCTAAATCGACAGCGATAACCGCATTTTTATTAATCGGATGATAACAAACGGGTGCAAACCAACTCGTGCAACCGTGAACTGAAGACACCTTGCTAGAGGTGTGCACAATAGGCGTCATGTTATAAACATCAATTAGCTCAGCTACTTGCTTCTTATTTTTTAAATTAAAAATAAACTCATATAACTTAGGCTGCTTTTCTTTAATCAGTTTTGCCATCGCGATAGTGGCATAAACATCACTCATGGCGTCATGCGCCGCTTCATGACTAATACCATTAGCTTGTGTCAGTAACTCTAAACGAAAACTCACCACTTGCTCACCATCGCGCTCAACCGTTGGCCATTCAATACCTTCTGGGCGCAAGGCATAGCAAGCACGCACCATATCAATAATATCCCAACGACTATTACCATTTTGCCACTCACGCGCATAAGGGTCGTAAAAATTACGATAGAGCAGGTAGCGAGTTACCTCATCATCAAACCGAATACTGTTATAACCTGCAACACAAGTATTAGGTTGCGTAAATAAGCCATGAATACGATCAGCAAACTCAGCTTCAGTTAATCCTTCACGCAAGGCTTTTTGCGGCGTAATACCGGTAACTAAACACGCCTCAGGTTGCGGCAAGTAATCTTGTGGCGGCTGACAATAAAACATCTCAGGCTCACCAATAATATTTAAATCAAGATCAGTACGAATACCGGCAAACTGCGAAGGTTTATCGAATTTTGGTGATATTCCCCATGTCTCGTAGTCGTGCCAGAGAATAGTTGCTTGTTCTTGAGAGTGTTGAGATGAAGAGTTCTGGTTCATTTTATCCATGTAAAACAACTTGTAGTTTTAATATCGCTATAGATTTCAAGCTATTGCTAAGCTAAAAAGGCTAAGCCACGTTATGGCTCTGACTTTAGCACAGGCAAGGGATAAAATCCTACAAAAAGGGCGGTAGTTAAAAGCTGTTAAATTGTCTTTCGCATGGAATACCGTCTCTGTCACCATCCATTTTAGTATTGGGGCAATTTTGAAGAAAGTAGACTGCTTCTTCAAAAGATGCCATTTGGCTACAGTGCTGGCGGCCATCACAGGAATAGCGCGCTGGAGATTTAGTCGCAGTGCTAGCGGGTAATGATTTTACTTCTGGAACCGTTAGTTTTGGTGCAGGAGTATGCACTGGTTTTGTGGTGAAACGCTGGTAAGCAAAAGCGCAAATAGCCAACACGGACAATAGTATGACAAGTTTGCTTTTGGGTACTGAAGAATTTCTCGACATTCGTGGTTTATTGCTTTTTAAAGCTTTAGAAGCAACCCCTTCAATACGACAATTAGTGGCTCTGCTTTTACCATTGGCTTGTTGCTCTACCTCAAAATAGATGAAATCACCCACCTTGGGTTTTCTACTCATTTCTTTTAAGGCAGAAATATGAATAAAGGTATCTTGTTTAAGCTCAGCCGATTTAATAAACCCAAAGCCTTTATCATCAATCCAGCTTGTTAATTGTCCTTTATGCATCACAGCTCCATTGTTAATGTTAAGTTATTCAATTACCAACCAATGACAGCTACTTAGCTAGTATTAATATACACGGTATTATTAGCCAATAAGCCTTTTAAAACAATCTACCTATAAATATTATTGAGCAGTTTTTACTAAGAAATCACCTTTGACATAATATAAATGAAATTACGTTTTACTGCGCGCAATCGCTTCTTTTAAACTCGCTTTTCTACTGCGACGATCGTCAATAGTTTCACCAAATATATCAAAGTGCGCTTGCTCTATCGCAGCAACTTCGTTATGCGATATAACACTCAGTGCCTTACCTGCATGAATAAAACCCTCAGTTCTACACTTTTGTTTATCATTTTTTTTGTGTTGGCTAGCAAGCTCAAAAACCTGCACTAATTGTTGATAACAGCTCTGTAAGTATTCTTGTTGAGAATCGTCATTTCATAAAATGGCTTATACATTAACATTACTAATCTGATAAATGTTAAGCAAGTTAATTACTTACCACTAAATACACGTTGACAATTAATTACATTTCAATCAACCTTTGTGTTAGATAATGTATTGTTGATATTGTCAACTAGCGTGATATTAATATCTAAAAGTTATTATTTTGAGTAAATGGACGTAGTGCAATTAGGATGATGCAGTGACACCTCAGTATTATAATGAAAATGCAGAAGAGCTCGCCAAACAATACCTTTCAAAGTCATTTGATGAGGTTCACCAAAGTTGGTCGCAGTTTTTACCTGTTGTTATAGCAAACCCTAATGCCCGTATTCTTGATTTAGGCGCCGGTGCTGGCCGAGATGCTAAGTATATTGCCGAACTCGCCGAACAAACGCATAAAACCGAAAATAACATTCAAGTTTATGCGGTTGAACCCGCAACACAACTTGCCGATTTAGGCGCTAAAGTCACCAAAGACTTAAAAGTAAAATGGCTCAACGATTCTTTACCATCTTTAAGCGTTATCACTAAACAAGAAGTTAGCTTTGACTTAATTTTGTTAAGTGCCGTTTGGATGCACATTCCCCAAAGTGCTCGCGCTCGTTCAATTCGTAAACTTGCCAATCTATTAAAACCCGGCGGTAAATTAGTTATATCACTTCGCCACGGCCAAACCGAAGACGATTTTAAGCAGCGTAAAATGCATGTCGTGTGCGCTGATGAGTTAAAACGTTTAGCGACTGATGTTGGCCTATTTACCAAGTTAGAAACACAAAAAGAAGCAGACAAACTCGGCAGAAGCCACGTTTATTGGCAAACCGTGGTGTTGCAAATGCCAGACGATGGCACTGGCGCATTTCCGTTTATTCGCCATGTCGCAATTAATGATGGTAAATCAGCGACTCATAAACTGGCTTTATTAAGAGTATTACTAAGAATTGCCGATGGACACCCCGGTGCTGTGTTGCGAAGAGAGTCATCACCTTTTGGCGATCGTGTTATTTTACCTGCGGGTTTAGTGGCGCTTTATTGGTGTTATCAGTACAAAGACTTAATCGATACGCATCAGTTATTTCAATCACCTAATCAAAATCCAAACATGGGTTTTATGAAACCTAATGGTTGGCACAAGTTAACGCATCGTAGTGCCTCAGATTACCGTATTGGTAACTTATTCACCGGTGAAGATGCCATAGCACTTCATAAAACCATTTCAGCGGCAGTCAGTAATATTAAAACCATGCCTTGTCGTTATATTACCTTTCCTAATCAAGAGTCTAATAGCGGTGCGAAGGTATTTGAAGTTGCCAGTAAAACCGTTAAAGCCAAAGATAGTATTTTCCTTGATTTGCAAACGCTTGAACAATGGGGCGAGTTCTCATTACCTGAATCAACATGGTTAGCGTTTAATCGTTACGCCTGTTGGATTGAACCCGTACTGGTCAGTGAGTGGGTTAAAACCATGGCGAGCTATTCGGGCAATGCTCAATATTCATCGCCTGAAAAGCAGTTTCATTTATACCAAGCACTGAATTGGTTAGAGCCAAAACGAACCACAACCGAAGTTCGTAATCGTTTTGAAAAGCTGAAACAACAATTACCGAAAAGTGAGCAAATTCAGTGTGTTTGGTCGGCAAAGTCATTACAGCAAAAATACGATATTGATCACAGCATGCCATTTGCCCGTTGGCCTAATAACGATTTATGGAACTTACTGCCGACTGATAGCCAAATTAACAATCAAAAAAGTGATTGTTTGCCGACAGAGCATAAATTAAAAGTCTCGAAAGATAGAATTCAGCACTGGTGGCAAACTGCTTGGCTGAACGCCAGTAATAACTTGTCTGTTTCAACGCAAAGTAATGAAGTAAATGAAGTACCAGTAGGCTATTTAATAAGCCGTGACTTTTTACTTACAC
Organism: Colwellia sp. 6M3; assembly: GCF_014077595.1. Classification (NCBI taxonomy): domain Bacteria; kingdom Pseudomonadati; phylum Pseudomonadota; class Gammaproteobacteria; order Alteromonadales; family Colwelliaceae; genus Colwellia; species Colwellia sp. 6M3. The sequence continues at coordinate 44,965 of NZ_JACGWF010000007.1, forward strand.
CAAGCGTTTTAGAGCAAAAAATAGCAAGTACGTCGGCTGAAAGTAAACGATTTTTTGCAGAAGCAAATATCGCTTTACCGGGATTACGTTCAGATAACACCTCAATTGATGATTTATTTGAAGCGCTGGTAATGCAGCGTGGAAGATTAAAAGAAATGCAACAGTTGAGAGAGTGGTGAAAACATAGCCCGCCAATCATACCGTAATAATTTAGTGACTTTTTCTTTAACCAACCGCCAACTTAGCCGTCTCATGCCACAAATATGCTGGCATGGGATGTTTAAGTTTCCATGTGATATTCATCGGCTGACTGCCTTCATATTTTACAAAATCTACTGGGCCAAAATTGACAAATCCCATGGTTTTTCCGTTTTCGTCTTTGGCTTGCTCGCGAACAAATAAAATGAAAGTTTTGTTGTTTCCTTTTTGCTGGATATAGCCTAAACCTCGACCTGATTCTGGTTTAGCACTATTTTGTGTTTGCCAATGAAATAGCGTTGGGCTCATCGCATAGTCATGGTACATGGTGGTTGCTGAAAACTGCTTTTCGTTCTTATTCAAAGTAACAAACAGTAGCTCTGTATTCGCGTCAGCTATATTTAAAACACCTTCGCGGCTTGATGACTTTCTTGAAAAAACACTATCACCAAAAGCAACAAGAATATGTTCTTTGGGGTAACGAACATGCATTTGTAATGGCGAAGAATCGACCTTTGCATTGCCAATTTTTGGCATGGAAAATTCACTTACTTCTAGTTGCTCAATCAGTATTTCAATTACTTCGCTGAGTTCATTTTGCAGGTTTTTATCCCTAAGCGCAGCGATACTTTCTTCAAGGCTATTAAAGCCTGCTTGTTTACCTGCTTTGTCCCAAAAGTCGTAATGACACATTAGGGTAAACAATTGCTCAGAGTTTGCTGTATCGCTTGTAAAGTTAGTTAATGGCAACGCAAAATTATTATCGCAAAGGGCTTTCATAAAGCGTAAATAAGATATTGAAGTGCTAATCATTAATCGGTTGTTGATAGCTCGATAGTAAGCCGCATAAAGCGGCTGTTTATTCTCATCTATGGCTTTATTTTTACTTATCGACTGTAGGGCTTGCCAACCGCCAAATTTTCCAACTTTAACTTTGTAGATATCTTTTAAGGTAATATTAGGATTGATATGTAAGAAGTTTTTTAATGTTAAAGGTAAATGAGTAACATGAGGGAAATTAATAATTAAGTTAATTAATCGGGTTTTATTAAGTGTTGCTTGGCTGATGTTTTTTAAGATCATGGTTTGAGTTTTTTCTTGTAACTCAATACGACAACCCAAAGGCAAATGAGGAAAACCTTGTTTAACTTCTTTTGCTATTGCTTGATTGGTTTTACCGACTAATGCTCTAAACTTATGTGAAAAGTCATATTCTGGTCGTGAATTGCCGACAAAATCTAATATTGTGCAGCATTCTTTGTTTTCAGTTAAGCGCAAACCACGGCCTAACTGTTGTAAGAATATTGTCAAACTCTCAGTCGGACGTAAAAACAGTAAAGTATCTAGCTCTGGAATATCGACACCTTCATTAAAAATATCGACCACAAACAGTACGTTTATTTGTTTAGATTTAAGTCGTTGCTGCATGACTTCACGATCTTTACTGTTATCGCTAGTTAGCACTCCACAGGCTATATTTTTCAGAGTGAACTTTGCTGCCATAAAATTTGCGTGTTCTTTACTGACACAAAATGCCAGAGCGCGCATTTCAGAAATATCAGTAACAATTTCATCTAAGCTTTGCAGTATTCGTAAAACACGTTGGTCGTTATAAGTATAAAGGTTGGTTAATTCAGCAATGTCATAACGGCCTTTTGACCATTTTATTTTGGTCAGATCAGTATCGTCATCTATGGCAAAGTATTGAAAGGGAGAAAGATGACGTTGGTTTATCGCTTCAGGTAAGCGTATTTCAGCGGCAATAACATGGCAAAAGTCGCTAAGAATATCAGTACCATCGTGACGCTCTGGTGTTGCGGTTAACCCCAATAATATTCTCGGGCTAAAATGTTTTAATACTTCGCGGTAACTTTTGGCTGCAATATGATGAACTTCGTCGATAACAATATAATCAAAGTAATCTTCACTTAACGTTAAAGTGTCAAGTGGGTTGCTCATTTGTGAGTTTAAGCTTTGAATAGAAGCAAAAAGGTGGTGATATTTGCTTGGTTTATTATTGCCAACCCATAATTCGCCAAAATTACTGTTTTTTAATACGCCACGATATGCGCCTTGGGCCTGTTTTAAAATCTCTTCTCTGTGGGCAATAAATAAGAACTTTGCTTCAGGATTTTTAACGTAAAAACGGGCAAAGTCGAAAGCTGAAATAATGGTTTTACCCGTGCCTGTGGCAGCTACGACTAAGTTGCGATATCGATTATGCAGTTCACGTTCGACCTGTAGTTTTTCTAATATAGTTTGCTGATGAGAATGCGGTTTTATATCGAAATAAAAGCTAGGCGCTGTATTGTTAAAACTACCTTTTGCTTCTTGCAGGGCGTTATGCAGCTTTTCTTTACTCTCTGCTTTGCCATCAAAGTGTTCAAAATCAGGTGACTCCCAATAGGTTTCAAAGGTACTGAGTGATTTTTCAATAATATGGGGAATTTCTTGTGAGGTGATTTTTAAATTCCATTCTAAACCACTGGTTAGTGCTGAATGCGATAAATTAGAGGAGCCTATATAGCCAGTGTGAAAGCCTGTATTACGCATAAATAAGTAGGATTTCGCGTGTAACCTTTCACGATTAGTATTGTAACTGAGCTTTACTTCGGTGTTAGGTAATGAAGCTAAGAACTCAACGGCCTTGGCATCGGTCGCGCCCATGTAAGACGTGGTGATTATTTTTAGTTGCTTGCCACTTCGGGTAAATGCTTCTAACTCGTTTTTAAATATTCGAATGCCAGCCCACTTGATAAATGACACTAACCAATAAATTTTATCAGATGATTGGATCTCTCTTTTGATCTCAGTCTCTAGTGATATACCAACATTACTGCCACAAAATAGCTCACTTTGACTTAGCCCAGTAATAGGCATTATTGATTCAACGTATTTGGGCAGGTCTGCTGCAATAGGATTAGATTTATCAAAAAGTGCGGTAAGAATTTTACCTTGGCTGTCTAACAGGTTTTCACTGATCAGTTCTTCATCTCGAATATGCTGACTAAGCCATTGCACGATAGTATTGGCAAGTTTTATTTGCTCATGAATTCTACTTTCGCCGTTGGGTACAGAGTCCATGGCAATTTCAATAATACGCGTTAAAAATCGTGATAATAGCGTTGCGGCTTCGCCAGCTTCTAATGTGCGCTCGCCAACATAAAAGGCATCACGATCTAAATTTTGCTCAACCAACTGTGTAATTAGCTGCTCATAAATACCCGTTTGATTCATTGAAAATCCTTTTAAATACCAGTTTTTTATACGCTTTTAATAGTATAAACAATTCAACTTGAATATGTAGTGAGTATTTTATGCATAATGGGTAAGAGGAGGAGGTAATTCGATTATCACTAATTTAAGTGCTTTCTAAATCACGATAAAAAACTAAATAACAGATATACACACACCAACAAAACATAATGATTTAAGTCAGAGATATTTAATTGTATCAAAATGTTTTACAATCGCTAAAACCTAGAATTAGTTCATGGAAGATAACAGCAGTGTTTAGTTTTTAAATTTGCAGTACATATGAATTTAAAACTGAATTTAACACTAATGATTTCAGACCAAGCCATTAAAATTTATAATAAAAATTAGGTAACTAATGAAGGCATTAATTCAATTCTTAGCGATAACTTACACCACCTGTTTTTTGGGTTCCTTGAAGGCCTATGCAGCTGAAGCTAATCAAGCTAAGCCTTTAGTTTTTGGTGTTGTCCCTCAACAGTCTCCTTCTAAATTGGCCCGTAAGTGGCTACCTCTGCTTAAGTTTATTAGTCAAAAATCGGGTGTCGAACTTCAGTTTTCCACTGCGCCAGATATTCCAACTTTTGAAAAACAATTAGCTCAAGGGCATTATGACATTGCTTATATGAACCCATATCATTACGTTGTTTTAAGTCAACAAGTAGGTTTTAAAGCGCTAGTGCACGAGCAAGATAAAAAAATTCAGGGCATTATTGTCGCTTTTAAAGATAGTAAAATTGATAAACTTGAGGATTTGTCTTCCCAAACAATTGCTTTTCCGGCACCTGCATCTTTTGCGGCCACACTTATTCCAAAGGCAAGTTTGGCACAACAGCATATTAGTTTTAAAAGTGAATACGTTGATTCTCATGATGAAGTGTATCGTAATATAGTTGCTGGTCGTTTTGTTGCCGGTGGCGGAATTATGCGTACTTTTAATGCCTTACCGGATTATTTTCGTGAACAATTAAAAATTATCTGGACATCTCAAGGGTATACGCCGCATGCTATTGCGACTCATCCACGAGTAAATGATGATATTCGTGAAAAACTACTTGCTGGTTTTTTAGCGGTTGCGAAGTCTGAAAAAGCCAGTGAATTGCTTATTCCTTTACTTATGAAAGGTTTTACCGCGGCAGAAGATAAAGATTGGAATGATGTGCGTAGTTTAAATATTCAGTTGATGCTTGGGCAGAATTAATCAGGTTCGTTGTGTTAAATTCATTTACTCAGTTTATTAAACATTCATCAGTAGCGAACAGTAGGTCTAATAAATGTTATCACTTTTTCCCGCCATTGAGCCTTTTGAGCATTATTATCTTTCTGTCGCTAATAACTTAGCGACTAAAGCATTACCTAACAACACAATATCAGATAAAGATTCAGCACAAACACATCAACTTTATGTTGAGCAATGTGGCAACCCTGATGGAATTCCGGTTGTTTTTTTGCATGGCGGGCCAGGCTCAGGTTGCAGGCCCTCGCATCGCTGCTTTTTCGATCCTAGTTTGTATCATATTATTTTGTTTGATCAGCGCGGCTGTGGTCGCTCTCGGCCTAAAGGGTTGTTAGCTAATAACACTACTGATCACCTTATTGAAGACATTGAGTTAATTCGTCAACATTTAGCTATCGACAAGTGGTTAGTTTTTGGCGGCTCTTGGGGAACTACGTTAGCGTTAACTTACGCGCAGCACTTTGCTGATAACGTTACTGGCTTAATATTACGCGGGATATTTCTGGCTCGACAACAAGATATTGATTGGTTTTATCGCGAAAAGGGGGCGGCTAAAGCTTACCCTGAAGCTTGGAATTACTTAGTTGAGCACTTACCTATTTCGCAACAAGCTCAGCCAATATCGGCAATATATCAACAGCTTTCTAGTGATGATAGCCAATTATCAAATGCTATGCTTAAGAGAATACAATTTTGGGAAGCTAGCTTGGTTTATTGGCAAAAGCGACTTACGCTCGACGATATTTCAACAACAGAAGATGAAAAAATAGCAGCAATTATTCAGCTTTATTATTCAATTAATCAATGTTTTATTGAAGATAATCCGATACTTAAACATATTGATAGTATTCGACATATTCCGACAAAAATAATTCATGGTCGTCACGATATGGTATGTTCTGTTGAGCAAGCGTGGTTATTAAAGCAAAGTTGGCCTGAAGCTGAGCTGTTAATTATTGAAATGGCGGGGCATGTTGCCAGCGAGCCTAAAATTATTGATGCGCTTATTAATGCCACCAATGACTTTGCAAAGCTTAACTAAATATGCTCGAATAGTAATTGGTAATAGTAGTGTTGAACGTTGAATTAAGCGGGTTAGCCTATAACATCAAACCCTTGTAACTGCTTTTATCTTGGCGCTGTATAATTATCCATACATGCTCCTATGCTTTTCCATCTAAAGTATGATTTTTTATTAAATGGAAATTAAATAGAGTAACTAGGTAAGCAATATTACAGTAAGTTTTACTAACCAAAGAGGAATAAATTATGTGGATTAAGCCTAATTTTGAAGAAATGCGTTTAGGATTTGAAGTAACGCTTTACATCAATAATCGCTAATAATAATTACGCCATTAATAAATTACTTCAGTTAGCTTTAATTTTTAAAAAACTGGGGTAATTAATTTTCACTGTTTAATTTCTCCCTTCCCACTTGTTTTAATTTCGAGGCACATATGCAAATTTTAGTGCTAGGCTCAGCTGCAGGTGGCGGATTTCCACAATGGAATTGTCACTGTACTAATTGTAAAGGTTTACGCGACGGTACTATTAAAGCCACTGCGCGTACACAATCGTCAATTGCGGTTAGCCCTAATGGCAAAGATTGGGTGTTAATCAACGCATCTCCAGATATTCGTCAACAAATTAATCAATCACCACAACTTTGGCCTGAGCAGGGCAGTCGTGGTACTAACATTCGTGCTGCAATTTTAACTGATAGCCAGATAGATCACACTACGGGGTTACTAACCTTGCGTGAAGGTTTGCCGTTAGAAGTTTATTGCAGTGATGTAGTTTATGAAGATTTATCCACCGTATTTCCCGTGTTTAATTTGTTAGAACATTGGCATGGTGGACTCAAATTTAATGCTATAGATACTGAAAAACGACCACCATTTAGTGTTAAAGGTGTCGAAGATATAGTATTTGAACCGGTTATTATTGAGTCAAATGCGCCGCCATATTCACGCTATCGCGATAAAGTAGTCGATGGTAATAACATTGGCTTAAAAATTATTGATAAAAGCACGGGCAAATATTTGTTCTATTTACCCGGTATTGTTGAAAGTAATGCTGAAGTTGAAGCCATATTGGCTGAAGCCAGTTGTGTACTTATTGACGGCACATTATGGTTAGACGATGAAATGATCGCGCTAGGTGTGGGCAAAAAATTAGGCTCAGAAATGGGGCATATGCCGGTTAATGGTGAGTTTGGCACGGTTGCCTTATTGAATAAATTTCCGATAGATCGAAAAATTCTTATTCACATAAACAACACTAACCCCATTTTGAATGAAGAATCTGAACAGCATCAATTTGTTTTAGACAATGGCGTTGAAATTGCCACTGATGGCATGGAAATAACGATTTAACCTCATTTTAAAGGATCCATTTTATGCAGGCTTGGACCAAAGAACAGTTTGAAAAAAAATTAAAAGATAAAGGTCAGCTTTACCATATTCATCATCCATTCCATATCGCTATGCATAAAGGCGAATGTAGTAAAGAAGAAATACAAGGCTGGGTTGCTAATCGGTTTTATTATCAAGCTAATATATCGATTAAAGACGCCGCCATTATGGCCAATTGTCGTGATATAGAAACTAGGCGTTTGTGGATACAGCGTATTCTTGATCATGATGGTAGCGTGGGTGACGATACTTTAGGCGGTATTGAAGCTTGGTTACGCTTAGGTGAGGCAGTTGGGCTAAATAGACAAGACTTACTTGATGAAAAGTTTGTATTGCCTGGGGTGCGTTTTGCGGTTGACGCTTATGTAAACTTTGCGCGCAGAGCTAACTGGCAACAAGCGGCTTGTTCGTCTTTAACTGAAATGTTTGCGCCTGAAATACATCAAAGCCGACTTGACTCTTGGCCAACCAATTACCCGTGGGTAAAACCTGAAGGGCTAAGTTATTTTCAAATGCGCTTATCGCAAGCTCGTCGGGACGTAAATCATGGTTTGCAAATAACATTAGATTATTTTACTAGCCGCGAAGCACAAGAAGAAGCCTTGAATATTCTACAGTTTAAGCTCGATATTCTTTGGAGTATGTTAGATTCAATTTCATTAGCTTATCAACAAGGCAAGGCTCCGTATCAAGCTATACTGGGTGAAGATGCCGTATTAAATCCTATTTACCACAAAGGAATTTTTAAGTGAGTACATTAGCCGATAACAAAATTCCCTCACTTAATGCCATGTTTAGGTTTCAATGGGAAAAAGCACAAAACTGTTTTGTACTCTTGTTTCCTGAAGGTATGGTGAAACTGAACGGTGGTGCTGGCGAAATTATGCAGCTTATCGATGGTAAAAAAAGTGTGCAAGAAATTACCAATACCTTAAATGAAAAATTCCCCGATGCGGGTGATTTATCTGCCGATGTGAATGAATTTATCAGCACAGCGATTGAAAAAAAGTGGCTCTATTATGAATAATCAAAGCGCTTCTCACGACCCCTTAAGCGAAGTAACAACCGAATCGCCAAGCGAAATTTCAGCTGAAAGCGTAACCGCTGTTGGCCCACCGCTTTGGTTACTTGCCGAGTTAACTTACGACTGTCCATTACATTGTCCTTATTGTTCAAACCCAACACAATTAACTGAAACCAAAGATGAGCTAAGTACCGAGCAATGGTGTCAGGTATTTACCGAGGCCCGAGACATGGGCGCGGTGCAGCTAGGTTTTTCTGGTGGCGAGCCGCTACTACGAAAAGACTTAGAAGTATTGGTAAAACATTCTAGAGATTTAGGTTTTTATACTAATTTAATTACCTCGGGTATTGGTTTAACTGAAAAACGCATTGCTAAGTTAAAAGTAGCGGGATTAGATCATATTCAAATAAGTTTTCAAGGGGCTGACCCTGAAGTTAACGATGCTATTGCTGGCAAAGGTAACGCTTACAAGCAAAAGTTTAAAATGGCTAAATCAGTTAAAGCACAAGGTTATCCTATGGTGCTTAACTTTGTTATTTCTAAACAAAACATTAATCAAATTGCTGAAGTTATGCGCTTAAGTTGTGAATTAGAGGCTGATTATGTTGAACTAGCCACCGCGCAATATTACGGGTGGGCATATCAAAATCGTGATCATTTACTTCCTACCCAAGCAGAATTAGTTGAAGCTGAGCGAATTGTTAACGAGTTTAGAGAACAGCAACAAGGTAAAGGGCCGCACTTTATTTTTGTAACCCCTGATTATTATGAAACACGCCCTAAAGCTTGTATGAATGGTTGGGGCACTACGTTTTTAACGGTTACGCCTGATGGTTCAGCTTTGCCTTGTCATAGCGCCAAAATGTTACCGCTGACGTTCCCTAATGTTAAAGACAAGTCGATTGCCGATATATGGCAGCAAGACTTTTCATTTGAATACTTTCGTGGCGACGACTGGATGCCGCAGCCTTGTAAAGGCTGTGATGAAAAAGAAAAAGATTTCGGCGGTTGTCGTTGTCAGGCCTTTATGTTGACGGGCGACATGCATAAAACGGATCCCGTGTGTAGCAAGTCTGAAGATCATCATCTAATTCAAAAAGCTATTGAAAATGCAGTTAAGCCTTCTAAAGCTATTGTTGATCGCATTAACCAAAGTACCGCGATGAAACATGCTAAAAATGCTGAGTTAAATATTGTAACGGTTAAAGTATAAGCTTGGCTGCTTCATTGTCGTCCATGAAAACAGCGATGTATCGCCATGAAAATGGTTTAAAGCATATCAATATTATTAATAATGAAGGCTTTAGCGCACTGTTTGTGGTCAACACTCCAATATTTGATAATAGCGGGGTCGCACATGGCGTTGAACATGGCGTTTTTCGACGCAGCTCGTCTTTTCCACAGCCTGAAACGTTATTTCAACTTACCTCACTCACTGACGCAAAAATTAATGCTTCAACCTTTGCTGATAGCACATATTTTCATTGCCAAAGCCAGTGCGCAGATACCTTCAATTTAGCCATTGAGTATTTACTAAGTGGCTTATTTACGCCGATATTCGATAAAGAATATTTAAGCTGTGAAGTTTATGATGGCCAGAGTAAGGATAAGGATAAAGCTAAAGGCGTTATTTATCGTGAACTGATTGGTATAGAGCAAGCCAGTAAAGCCAGTGCTAAAAGTGCTAAAAGTGACGAGAGCGATAACAGTGAAGAAAACGATACTAAAGAAGAGTTTAATTATGGTGGTGTTAGCAGCACTATTGGTGAATTAACACTTAAGGAGTTAACCGTATTTCATCAACGCTTTTATCAAGCAAGTAATATGACCTTAGTTACCGCTAATGCCGATATTGAAAAAGTATCAAGATTGATCTCTTTATTACCTGTGCCAACTGTTCGAGAAAAAACTAGCCCAGCAGAGTCGTTAAAAAACCAACCTATAGCTCAGATAAAAAATGCTACTGACATTAATGATAACGAAACTGAACGTCATCAAGCAAAGTACTCTCCAGCAATTAATACGCTTATAAACGCTTATTATTTAACTTTGCAAACGCCTAATCACCTTCATGTTGATAACTACACAAGTTTAGAAGATGTCGCATTAGAAACTATGGCTAAGGCGCAACCTAAAGCAGATAACGCAGTGTTAATTGCCCCTTTAGTATCTTTATCGGATAAATACCTTGAATCAGCTAATAACGAGCAAAAAATTGATATTAGCGATAAAACAAAAACTAAAACAGCAAGTCAGACACTGCTGCCTAAATTGTTTAAGGCACTCTGCCTAGAGGCAAAAGAACGCTTTGAGCTAAACGACGTGCCAGGGAAAAACTTAAATAGAAATGCGTTATTTGAAGACGAGTTAAGTCAAAGTAAGGACAAAATTAAGAAGCTTGAAACCGTTAGCGTTTGTAATCAGCATAATGCCTTATGGTTAACAAAAATTAGCGAAGCTAAACATGCCATTGCCAATATCACCAGTTATATTGTTAGTGCTTACCCAGCGTTTTTGATGCGTCGCTGTCAAGGTTTTTGCTATGCAACTCAAGCATTAACGATTGAAAATTCAACTTACTTTGCGGTTTATAGTGCTTTCGATATTGCCCCAGATGAACAATTAAACACAATTACACCGTGTTTGTTGGCTCTAAGTGAAGATAAAGTCTTTATTCGTATGAGCCTAGCGCTTGCTAAAGCAAAATACTGCCGAGTTCATCAAGTAAATAGCAATATTATTAAAGATATAAGCCAGACAGATATTTCTGGCTACTTGAAAAAAATGGCTGGAAATTAGTGGGTAATTAAAGCCCAATAGATTAGTGATTAGTTAGTGAGTTGACTAATACAGGCTACTATCAGTCAACTTCTTGCGAATGTATGTTTAAACTAACTTTTCTGCAAAAAATGCAAGTGTTCGATCCCATGCAAGATCTGCATTTTCTTTATCATAACGTCCGGTAGAGTCGTTATGAAAACCATGATTAGCATTTTTATACATGTGCATTTTGTAAGGGACTCCCGCTTGTTTTAAGTCGCTTTCATACTCAGGCCAAGATTTGTTCACTCGTTCATCAAGCTCACCTAGTTGCACAAGTAACGATGCTTTAATATTTTTCCTTAGCTCTTTTGATGCAGGCGTGCCATAAAAAGGTACGCCAGCGATAATAAGATCAGACTCAATAGCGGCTAAGTAATTAACCATATAACCACCAAAACAAAAGCCAACAGCGCCGAGTTTACCGTTACTGCTTGGGTGTTGTTTAATAAATTTTGCAGCTGCTACAAAGTCATGTTGAATTTTAGCGCGATCCATTGTCTTTTGCATGGCTCTGCCTTCATCGTCATTACCTGGGTAACCACCCAGCGGAAACAAGGCGTCGGGTGCAAAGGCAAGATAACCCGCTTTAGCCAACCGGCGAGCTACATCTTTTACGTATGGGTTTAGGCCTCTATTTTCATGAATAACGAGCACAACAGGCAGAGGGCCTGTTTTATTGGTTGGCGTAACTAAATAGCCGGCACCTGTGCCATAACCATTTGGGGAATCAAAAGATTCATAAGTTGCTTTTATGTCTGCATCATTAAAAGAGACTTGCTCAGCTAAGGCATAATTAGGTAAGAGTGCCGATGTGAGCACGGCCATTGAATAACCTACAGCAACTAAGGTGCCGAATTTAGTCATAAATGTTCTACGATCCATGCCGCCGTGTGCATAAGAGTCGTACCAGTCAAATGCTTCTTGCGGGATATCATTGTTTAGTTTTTTTGACATTTTAATCTCACTTATGAATGGAGCAGTTTTGAAACATTACAAATGCTTTACCTAGCTATAAAGTAGAATAATTTATAGCGCTTCACAACTTAATATTTGGCTATTTGAACGTGTGCTATTTAATACTCGATAACTTAAAAATAAATAGTTGCAGTAGACCTTAATGCCAGTAAACCATTATTTAAATATGCTATGACTTAAACATGATATGACTTGAATAAGTTATTATTTCAACAAGTACAGCATCGAGGTTTTCAATTTCATCGGTTTAACGGGTTTATTTAACAATAAAACATCGTTGGCTTTTACTTCGTTCTTCAACTCTTTACTGTAATTGGCGGTGATCATAATTACGGGAAGTATATTATCGCGTAAGTGGTTAATTTCATTTGAAACATCTAAACCATTTACGCCGTCATCAAGATGATAATCAACAATGAGTATGTCCGCATGATCATCCACTACATTGACTTGTTGTTGCAAATGTTTGAGGCTAGTTGCGGTAGTTACAATGAAATCCCAGCCGCCTAATAGCTCAGCCATACCTGCACAAACGGTAGCGTCGTTATCAATAATCCATATTTTACGCTTAGCTAAAGCCGTGTTATCAAGGATGTAATTTTGTGGATTTACTGTTTGAGGTAAGTCACTTATTTTACCCAAAGGCACTTTTACAGAAAAAACTGAGCCTTTACCTAACGTAGAATTAACCATAATGGGTTGTTCTAATACGGTTGAAATTTTATCGACTATCGCAAGCCCCAAGCCTAAGCCATTTCGAAATGCTGATTGAGACGATTTAAGGCGTTTAAACTCTTTAAATATTTCTTGAAGTTGGTCTTGGGCGATACCCATACCATTATCCCATACTTCAATTGAAACATGATCTCCTTGGCGTCTGCAGCCAAGTAATACCTTACCATTACTTGCATATCTAAAGGCATTGGAGAGAAAGTTGCGCAAAATACGTGCTAATAAAACACTGTCGGAATTTACCACTAAATCGCTACTAACATAGTGTAATTTAACTTTGAATTGAGCACTGGTTTGTTGGTATTCACTGGCTAAGTTGTTAAGTAATTCTGATAATTTAAATGAGCTTTTATCCGCCTTTACAACACCAGCATCTAGTTTTGAAATATCAACCAAGGTACAAATTAAGTTCTCTAAATCGTCTAACGAATTTATCACTGAACCTAGCAGTTTTTTAGTGTGGGTTTCTAAGGTTTTTTCCATTAAAGAGCTGGTGAACAACTGCGCCGCATTTAGGGGTTGCAGTAAGTCATGGCTAACTGCCGCTAGAAATTTGGTTTTGGTACTGTTAGCAAACTCGGCTTCACTTTTAGCTTTGTGTAAATTGACTTGTGCCTGGCTTCGTTCTGCTACTTCAACAATTAATTTATCGTTTAATCCTTGTAATTGAACTGTTCTTTCTTGCACTCTGATTTCAAGTTGATCATGAGCTTTTTGTAACGCTAGGGCATCTTTTCTACGCGCGGTAATGTCGCGAATAAGAACGAAAAATCCAAGAACATGCCCCTTACTGTCTCGATTAGGTACGTAAGATTTCAAAAGGTAGCAAGGCTCACCTTGTTTGTTTTTTTCTTCCATGGCAAAGCTGACACTTTCACCTTTTAAGGCGCGGTCAACATAGGATTTGAGTTCAGTGAAGTTGGTATGTACGCGACTTTGTTCTAACTCTAAGCCATTGAGTCCACCTTGAGGTAAGCCATACCAATCAACATACACTTGATTTGTGAACTGGTATTTTAGGTCTTCGCCAATATAGGCGATCATCGCGGGCACGTTATCGGTGATTAATCGTAACCAACTTTCACTTTTTCTTAATGATTCAGCGTAGCGATGACGTTCTGTAATATCGCTGTAGGTTTTAATGATTTTGCCATTATTTAAACGGTGATCACGTATCTCTAAAACCGTACCGTTCATCAGTGTTTGGGTATAATAATAATTATCGGTGCTAGATTTTGGCGCTAGATCAAGCTCGGTCAAATTTTGCACATTATTGGTGCTGGGCATTGCGCGTAAAAGGTTGGGCGATAACTGGCTGATTTGCGCAAATCGCATGTTCCACACTTCAATTTTGTTTTGGCTGCTGATCAAAACAACACCTTGTGACAGGTTGTCAATTAAGTTTTGCAGTAACAAAGATTTTTGCGCCATACCGCGCTCGTATCGAGCACTTTCTGCGTTTTTAATGGCGGTAATGTCAGTATAAATCATTACCCAACCACCTTCGCTAGTGCGATGCTCGTTAAGTTGAAACCAGCGATCGTCTGACAGTTGATACACAGGGCTAGCAAAATTATCACCCGGTGATGCTCGGCGAATGATACCGCGTGTTTTTGCTAACTCTTTTAAGTCTTTAAGGTTGGCACCTTCAACAATCGGTAAGCCTGACTCACTCCAAAAACTGGCAAAATTACTGTTCTGTAAAATAATGCGACCATCGCTATCGAGTAAAACAAAGGCTTCTGTAATGCTTTCAATGGCATCTATAAAACGTTGTTTAAATAAATTGGCTGTGTCATTCGCTTGTTTTAATGCGCGGTTACTCGACTCTAATTTTGCCAGCGTTTCATTAAGTGTCTGCGTTTTTTCTCTAACCTGTTCGGCTAAGTGCACGGAATGTTCAAAAGCCGTGTAGGGCGCATATTGGTTTTCGCCACTGTCTTCGACACGTTGCATTAAGGCATTGTTAATTTTGATAAGTTTAGCGTTTTGCTTTTTTAGCAAGGCTAACTCATCTTCTAAAGCCTGCTCACTCATTTACGCCTCCAGCGATAAAAACGCCGGTAAAAGTTTGGTTTAAGTGAATGCCATTAGTATGCTCACCATAAGTATTAAAACCGACAATATTGTATTGCGCATTTAAGCTTCTTACGCGTGCCTCTAGGCCTTTTTGCTCTATTTCTAGTCGTCTTAAAAAGCAATCACAGGTAAGTACTAATTCAGGATCACCGTAGCGTTGTGAAATTTCGCCAAGTTGGTCTGTTACAGGGGAAAATATATCGCCCATTTCTACTGCGGTAAGCACAATGCCCACATCAACCGCACAGTAAAACGTTAGGCTTAAGTCTGCTTCGTTTACTTTTTGAATGGAGCGAATATAGTAATCACCGCCCACTTTTACCGCCAACGGATTAAGCGAAAATACTTCAGGGCTTAAATCTTTAAGATCAACATTAAGTAATTTTGCATATTCTAATGCTGCAGGTTCTGCATTTAATTCGTAAACTGTTCTGTTAGCCGCGTCAGCATCGGTCACAACTAACTTTTCTATTGGACGCTTTATGTGATGACACGTAAAAACTTCAAAAGGCAATATCGTGTTCACCATAATAACAATCGCGGCGTTTTGATAAAATTTTCCGTGATAATAAACATGGGTTTTAGTTAAATTTATGTCGTCGCCCGCAGAGCCACCAAAGTGAGGAATGGCTCTAGCAGCAGAGTTAAGGGTTACCAAAAATTGTTCTTCGCTTGAAGAAAGGCCGTCGAGTAAAGTGAGTAAAAAACTGTTGTTTTTTATCTCTGTTAACTCTTTAGATTGGCAGTTTTCAACTAGCTCATTAATGGTGGACTGCGCATTAATCGTGTCAAACTTTTCCATCGACTCAATCAAGGTAGCGCAAATAGCAAAATATTGGCTAGAAAAGCCTATGGCAACAATAGAGTGTTGCTCGTAACCTTGGTTTGTTACTTCGCCGGCGGTAGTACAGCCAACAATGTCGACATCGGTAAAGGTGCTTTCCATGGTTTGTGCTAGGGTATCTAGCGCATAAGTAGAAGAACAATAAAACAGCACAAAACTGATGTTGGCTTTATTTAATTGTTGATAAAGCTCTTGGCTTGCAATTGCCGGGTCGATGGCTTTACTAACTGCCGTAATCGTTTTTATATCATGCATAAATTCGGCTCATATATAGGTAGATACCCATCATATAGTTTACTCGTTACAGTTCAATACCTTTATCTGCGAAGGCTTTGTTTTATTTGCATATTTGTTTACAACACACAACTTAGGACTTTCAATAACCACAACACATTCTAAACATTGAATACACTCGCCGTAGTCAATAGCACCACTAGGTTTAATGGCGTCTATACCACATTTTTTATTACGACAAAGTTGACAAGGTGAGCCACATTCATCACGACGTCTTAACCATTTAAATATGGGATATCGACCTATAATCGCTAATCCTGCACCTAACGGACACAAATAACGACAATAGAACTTATGAATTTTTAAACTCAACAGCAGTAATAAAACAGCGTATAAAACAAACGGCCAATAGCGTACAAAGTTCAGTGTTATGCTGGTTTTAAATGGCTCTATTTCGGCTAATTGCTCTGCCAATGTTAGTGAATAAAAAGAGCAAGCAACTAATAGTATTAACAATACATATTTTACTTTTTGTCCCGCTTTATGATGTTGAGGCTTAATTTTAATTTGTTTTATTTTCAGCTTAGTTGCGATCAAAGCCATTATTTCTTGTAGCGCGCCAAAAGGGCATAGCCAACCACAGAACAAACCTCGCCCCCATAAAAATAGGGTAATAAAAACAAATACCCATAAAATAAATATCACGGGGTCAAGCAAGAACACTTCAATGTTAAAGCCTTGTTTTAGTGACAACAGTAGCGTGTAAATGTTGACAACAGACAGCTGGCCTTGTGAATAAAAACCGATAAAACCGATAACAAAAATTAATGATATAAAGCGTACTTGGTGGGTTAACTTTTCATTTTTTGCCAAGGTGTCTTGTTTAATAAAGACTAGCGTTAAGGCGATAAGATATAGACAAAGTATGATTATTTCATTACTACGTTGTAGCCAAAGTTTTATCCAGAGCGGTTGAGCTTTTTCAGGCTGAACTAACGGTGTTTTATCAAGGAATAAAATTTCAGGCAATGTACTGGCAAAGCTAAAGTTGTGTTGATTTTTAGATAAAAATGATTGGTTGTAGGTAACAGCTAAAGACAGCGTTAATTCTTTATTGAGCTCAAAACCAGATTGGGATTTTATTCGAAATACTTTAATTTCATTATAGTCAGGTATTTCAAGTGCAAATCTAGGGTTAAAATAGCTATAAAAGTCGACATCGCGCATATCAACAGGCAGTGAAGCTTGCGTTGCACTTAAGCGACTAGGGACGGTTTGAGGAATAAATTCTTCGCTGACAAAAGCATAGTTGCCGCGATTTAATACCATTAAGGCATGTTCACCCGGGATTAAACTCTCGAGTAAGCGGTTGTATTCTGTTTCACCCAATAAATTTTTACCAATAATAGGGATGTTAGCGAAACCAAAATATAAATCGATAAAGTCATTGGTACCTTCGCTTAACTTTTTAATTGTATTTGTTAGAGATGGTGATGAGCTTTCAGTTAAAGCGAGTGCTTGATCACGTGTTAACTGCCAGTGCTGTATGTACTTTTTCTCAACCAGTTGTTCAAAAGTTAATGTTTCAAAAAAGTCAGGATTAACCACGAAATTTGATGGCGCAACAAAACCGGATAACTTTTCGCGCGCTACTTTAAGCGCTGAAGCAATAATGGTGTCGTTAACCACTAATACTGAAATAGTGGCGCGAGTTATTCCGTCAAAATATGTGGCATCTTTTGATGACTTATCGCGAGCGTTAATAATAAAACGTTCTTTAATTGAATGGTGTTGATATTGGTTAATAAAATCAAATAATGGCGGTTCGCCTAAGCCGTGTAAAAATATCGGTTCATGATGATTTAGTATTTTTAAACCAGTAATAACACCTTGGGTATCAATACCAATGAGAATATTGATGGTTTGGCCTGAAAAACCAATGAAATTTGTAAAGTCGTCTGATTCAAATACATAACCGAGTAAATCACCTAATTGATAAACGGGCGTTACGGCAATTTTTTTATCAACAGGACCTAAACGTGTTGCACTGGGGAATATTTCGGCAATATTAGCAGAAATTGACGTTGTATTTTGAGCTTCAACAGGAGCGAAGGAAAAAGAATAAAAAGAGGGTGATAGCATAAAGACAAGAATGTAAATCATCCTTGTCTTTAGGAAGTTGAGTATATGTAAATGCATGCTAACGCCCTCATAAATCGTTACAAACTGATTAGTATTCGCTGAATAAAAAGGTGTCAACCTCGTTAAAGAAAGACACCCTTGTATACATTGAGGGTTAGATTAAAAGAAACCTAAAGGACTCGTGCTATAGCTAACTAGTAAGTTTTTAGTTTGCTGATAATGGTCGAGCATCATCTTGTGGTTTTCACGACCGATACCTGATTTTTTATAGCCACCAAATGCTGCGTGAGCTGGGTATAAGTGGTAACAGTTAGTCCATACGCGACCCGCTTGAATACCTCTACCCATTCGATGTGCAAGGTTAGCATCACGTGTCCATAAACCCGCACCTAAACCATAAACTGAGTCGTTAGCTATTGCTAGCGCTTCTGCTTCATCTTTAAAAGTAGTTACTGCGACAACCGGTCCAAAAATTTCTTCTTGGAAAATGCGCATTTTGTTATTACCTTTTAGAATGGTCGGTTGAATGTAAAAACCTGTTTCTAAAGAGTCACCTAAGCTTTCTTTATGACCGCCGGTTAATAGCTCTGCACCTTCATCTTTACCGATAGTTAAATAACTCATGATTTTCTCAAATTGTTCTTGAGAGGCTTGAGCACCGACCATAGTTTCAGTATCTAATGGGTTACCACGAATAATTTTGTTCGCTTTAGCAATAACTTTTTCCATAAATTCGTCGAAAATATCTTCTTGAATTAAGGCACGAGACGGACAAGTACAAACCTCACCTTGGTTGAAAAAGCCTAAAACAAACCCTTCAGCACATTTATCTAAATAGTCGTCTTCAAATTGTGTAATGTCTTTAAAGAAGATGTTTGGAGATTTACCACCAAGCTCAACCGTTGAAGGAATTAGGTTTTCAGCTGCACACTTAAGAATGTGTCCACCAATAGCCGTAGAACCTGTAAAGGCAATTTTACCAATACGTGTGCTTGTTGCTAGTGCTTCACCCGCTTCTTTACCATAACCGTTAACTATGTTTAATACGCCAGGAGGAAGTAAATCGCCAATAATTTCCATTAGTACCAAGATACTTACAGGCGTTTGCTCAGCTGGTTTTAATATTACACAGTTACCCGCAGCAAGTGCTGGAGCAAGTTTCCATGCCGCCATTAATATTGGGAAATTCCAAGGGATTATTTGACCGACAACACCAATTGGCTCATGAAAGTGATACGCAACTGTGTCGTTATCTATTTGAGAAAGTGAACCTTCTTGTGAGCGAATACAACCGGCAAAGTAGCGAAAGTGATCAGCACATAATGGAATGTCAGCTGCAAGCGTTTCGCGAACTGGCTTACCGTTGTCCCATGTTTCAGCTACCGCAATTTTTTCAAGGTTTTCTTCAATACGGTCAGCAATTTTCAGTAAGACTCTAGAGCGGTCTTGAACTGATGTTTTGCCCCATGCTTCTTTAGCTCCATGAGCTGCATCAAGCGCTAATTCAATGTCTTCGCTGCTTGAACGAGGAATTTCACAAATTACTTCACCAGTAACGGGTGTGGTGTTGGTAAAATAATTTCCCTTAACAGGAGCTACCCATTGACCATTGATGTAGTTTTCATATTTAGGTTTAAAAGAAACGACAGAACCTTCACTGCCTGGGTATGCATAGATCATATATCACCTCGTGTCGAGACCAGCCAGAGTAATACTCTTTCCATGGCCCTGTTTATGTTTGCTCTAGTAATTACTAAAGCGTTTTTTTCGTGTATCTATAATAGTGCGGTGCAAGCAATTGAAACTATTACCCATAGGCTTTAAAAACATCATACTTTGGGACGAGTTGCTCGATTTTCATAGGGCTGTAACAAATTTCATAGGACTGTAATAAAAGGGCTGCAACAAATTTAAACGATAAAAAAAAGCTTTTGAAAAATTTCAAAAGCTTTTTAAATACAAGGAGTATGGTCTGATGTTACGTCGCTATGGGAGTAGCGTTGTCATTAGACCAATGTGTAATTACTTAGGTAATTTAAACGTCCAAACACTGCCACCTTGGTTAAAGTGTTTAATACGTTCTGCAACGTCACCGCCCCATAAAGGAACTGCGCCACCCCAACCAGAAAGTACTGACAAGTATTGCTCGCCATCCATTTCCCAAGTAATAGGAGAACCTACGATGCCTGAACCCGTGTTAAATTTATATTTTACTTCACCTGTTTTAGCGTTAAGACCTAATAGATAACCTTCTGGCGTACCAGTAAATACTAAGTTACCCGCAGTCGCTAGAACACCACCCCATAAAGGAGAGTAGTTATTATAACGCCAAATAACTTTACCGGTTTTAGGGTCGATTGCTTTTAGTACGCCAATATAGTCTTCGTTAATGGCTTTAATAGTGAAACCAGCACCTAAGTATGCAGCACCTTTTTTATAGGCTGTAGGCTCATTCCAAATATCCATTTGCCATTCGTTTGAAGGCACATAGAATAATTCAGTATCTTGGCTGTAAGCCATAGGCATCCAGTTTTTTGCACCTAAGAAGGCTGGCGCTGAAACAACAGTACTACCTTTATTACCATCTTTAGATTTACTCGGATCACTAGGTCTGTTGCTATCAACAAAGATTGGACGACCTTTATCAGTAAGCCCTGAAGCCCAAGTAATTTTATCTACAAATGGGAAACCACGAATAAAGTCACCATTTTCACGATTAAGTACGTAGAAGAAGCCGTTTCTGTCAGCTGTAGCAGCTGCTTTAATCGTTTTGCCTTTTTCTTTGTAATCGAAAGAGATAAGTTCGTTTACACCATCAAAATCCCAACCATCATGCGGCGTTGTTTGGAAATGCCATACAATTTTGCCAGTATCTGGGTCGATAGCTAAACGTGAAGATGAGAAAAGGTTATCACCTGGACGTAAATGAGAGTTCCAAGGTGCCGGGTTACCCGTACCAAAGAAAAGTAAATCTACGTCAGCATCATAAGTACCGCCTAACCATGGCGCCGCGCCACCTGATTTCCAAAGCTCTGCTGGCCATGTTTGGCCTGGTTTGCCACCAGAAATGCCATTTTCCATTTTTTTGCCATCTTTCCAGATGTAGCCCATATGGCCTTCAACGGTTGGACGTTCCCAAACTAACTTGCCATTAATAGCATCGTAAGCTCTCACTTTACCGACTACGCCAAATTCACCACCGGCAACACCTGTGATGACTTTACCTTTAACAATAATAGGGGCAGCAGTAATCGAATAACCTGCTTTATAGTCTTCTACTTTCTTTTTCCAAACCACTTTACCGGTGTCTTTATGTAGCGCGACAAGTTTTGCATCTAGCGTACCAAAAATGACTAAGTCATCGAAAAGCGCAACACCACGGTTAATAACGTCACAACACGGCATAATGCCATCGGGTAATCTTGCATCGTATTGCCAAAGTTCGTCACCGGTATGTACGTTGATCGCATATACACGAGAGTATGAACCGGTAATGTACATAACGCCGTCTTTAACCATCGGCTGTGATTCTTGACCACGTTGCTTCTCGCCGCCTAATGAAAAAGACCAAACGGGATGCATTTGCTTTACTGTTTCGGTATTTATTTTATCAAGTGGACTGTAACGCTGACCTTTTAGGCCAAGTCCGTAGGTCACTACGTCATTAGTTGTCATTTGGTCATTAGCAATGTCTTTATCGGTTACACCAGCTTGTACTAGGCTTGTAAACGTTAAAGACATGACAATAGATAATGACAATATTTTATTTTTACCTGCTGTTATCATTGTTATTTCCTCTTGGGGTTTAAATATACTTAACGATATTTTGTCTTTTTATCTTCCTGTAGGCTTGGTTAGATTCAAGGTGTTTAATTGTTCGAATCAATGCATTTTTACAGTCTACAGCCATGTTATATTCTGGTTTTTTTATTGACTATCACTCAGCGGTCGAATTTTTTTCATCACTTAGTATGAGTTAAGGGATGAAAAAAAGTGTGTTATTGAGGCGACTCCATAGCAACCGAGTACAAACCAGGAAGTTGATAAACAGCATGATGATCTTCGAAAAGTTTTTTCATTTTTCCTGAAGCAATCATTTCTTCAACAATGTCAGTAACCGCATAACCTAGTTGGCGATAGTCACTTTTAACCGCCATGCCAATATCCCATTGTTGTTTACCAATATTAGGAAAGGCATTTGACGCTAATTGATAATTGGGTGATGCAAGTTGGTGCTGGTAATAGCTTACCTGACTTCTTAACCCCATTACCGCATCAATTTTTTGTTCATGCATGGCTGAAACAGCTAATTCCACCGAATTAAATTGTTTGGTTCTTTTACTCATTCGACCGTTAAAAACCGACATTAAGTAAAACTGGGGAATTGAATCTACTTCTACACCGATATCGTGATATTGAAACACGGCCATGGTACTTACATCTTCAATCTTTTGATTATTGAAAATTATTTTCCACGATTCAGTATGGTAGGGCGCGAACATGTGTACTTGTTCATGCACCAGTTCACCAATATCATCTCGAAGTTGAGAATATGCTTTGTCGTAAGGAACGCGTAGCATTAAGTCTGCTACTGTGCGCTTTAGAAAATGTCCTTTCCAAAGGTTATTACGTAAGTCGCCTTGTACGTTTTCATCAGCGGTTACCCACCTAAAGCGAACTTCGACACCTAATTTTTTGGCAATATGCTTTGCTAATGCAACGTCAATACCCTTAGCTTCGCCATTTTCTTGATACGAAAATGGGATGTAGTCACGATATACCGCGACAACAATTTCATTACTTTCAATAATGTCATCGTAGGATCGAGCAAAAGTTGTTGTGCAAAAAATGCCACAACAACTTAGCCAAAAAATTAACGCGTTAAAGTTATTCTTTTTCACTGACTGACTCTAACCATGTGCGAATAGACCACAGCGCTTCTTGATTTAAGTGCTCTGTCATTTTCGGCATATAAACTGCGCCGTTACGTACTGCGCCGTTTTGTACACGGTAAACATACCACTCATCACCGTCATAATCGCTTGCAAGTTCACGTAAGTCAGGGGCAATACCACCTGAAATACCTTCTAAACCATGACAGCGAGCACAATTTTGGTTATACGCTGATGCGCCAACACGTAAAATTTCTTCGCGGATGTCACCTTCTGATTCGCGATATGGGTTAGTTTCACTCCACTCTTCGCCTAAGGCGGGCAGTGTTGAGGTATCAATTGACTGTGGTGTTACTGGGCCATGAGCCGCAATGCCGAATGAACAAATTGATATGAATGCAATTAAATAGCAGCGGCCTTTATTAAGTTTTATCATTGTTGAGTACCTCGTGTTCTATGTAAATTATTCGTGGAGTTTAATTTTTATAGCCTAATGATAAGGTTGTGTGCAAGCTTCAAGAATTATACTTTAGCGCGTTAGGTCTCCTCCTTTAGTATGAGTTTATCGTATGCGTTGAGTGTAATTTGTTGTTATGGTTATAAAAATCAGTGCTTTGTCTTTATTTTTAGTGAGTGCTTATGATTTTAAATTTAAGTGATTATTCTATATGCTAAGAGTTATTAATTCGATTTAACCTTTATTCGACTATATATATAACTATATAGTCTTGGGACTTTGCAAATGTTTGAGTTCGCTATGTTTATTGTTGTTATTTTTACCGTGTTTATATTTACCCAATCTATGTCTACGATGGTAAATATAAGTGCTAAAAAACAGCTATTTGCTGTCGGTTTGTCACTATTTTGTTTAACATCTTTGGCACAACCCCAGTCCATTACACTGGAAATAAGCTATGTTAAGTTTGATCAACAACAGCCTAGCAATGCGCTGAATATTTTTAAAACACCTGAAAATAGTGGTTTTATGGGTGCTAAACTCGCGATTAATGATTCCAATACTACGGGTAAATTTTTAAAACAACATTTTACGTTAAGCCATTTCACTAGCGCTAAAAGCGATGAATTTTTACATTACTTAGATGCGCAATATTTACAAGGGCGACAAATATTTATTCTTGATGCACCCTTAGCTGAGTTAATAAAGGTTGATCACTGGGCGAAAAATAAGTCAGTGTTACTCTTTAATGCGAGCGAGTCGGCAGACGTTCTGCGCTCTACTCAGTGTTTAGCTAAGTTATTTCATACCAGTGCGAGTAACGCGATGAAGTCTGACGCGCTTGCGCAGTGGTTATTGTATCGTCGTATGAATAAGGTGTTATTAGTTCAGGGCAGCAAAGTAGAAGATATTGAATTGGCGAATTCTTTTAAACGCTCAGCGAAACGTTTTGGTATAAAACTTATCGATGAAAAACAATGGGACTTTAATACTGACCTTAGACGCAGCACTCAACAAGAAATTCCACTATTTACACAAACGGTACAAGATTATGATGCCGTTTATGTCGCTGATAAAAGCAAAGACTTTGCCGAGTTCATTCCTTTTAATACTTATTTACCGCGTCCCGTTATCGGCTCAGCGGGTTTAGAGGCTTTAGCTTGGCATGGCGCAATTGAACAGTGGGGCGCAACACAATTGCAAAACCGTTTTACTGACTTAGCGGGTCGTGCAATGAATGAAACTGACTTTTCAGGATACTTAGCCGTTAGAAGTGTTGCCCAATCTGTACATAAGCTGCATTCTAAAGACAGTGAAAAACTGACAAATTATATTAGTTCAGATAAATTTGAACTCGCTGCATACAAAGGTCGTAAACTTAGTTTTAGGTCTTGGAACCGACAGTTAAGAATGCCGCTTGCGCTGGTGCATCCTCATGCTTTGGTGTCGCAATCACCTCAGCCTGGTATGTTACATCCGATCACTGAACTTGATACGCTTGGCTTTGATGCTCAAGAATCTCTCTGTAAATAAGGCTCACCATTACTTATGAAAAATATAAACTTTGTTAGCTTATTATGCTTCGCTTCGGTTTTATGTATCAGCACTAGTAATGCCGCTGAACTTGCTTATGTTACCAATGAGAAAGACGATAATATTTCGGTGATCGACTTAAGCCAAAATAAAGTCATCAAAACCATACCTGTTGGTGAACGACCGCGCGGCATTATTTTTAATAAACAACACACGCTTGCCTATATTTGTGCCAGCGAGTCAGACCGAATTCAAATTTTAGACCTTAATACTGAGCAAATTGTAGGTGAACTGCCTTCAGGTGAAGACCCTGAAACTATCGCATTACACCCAAACGGTAAAATTATTTATACCTCGAATGAAGATGATGCGCTACTTACTGTTATTGATATTGAAACAGCAACTGTTATTGCTCAAATTGATGTCGGGGTTGAGCCTGAGGGTTTAGCGGTTAGTCCTGATGGAAAAATTGTGGTGGTTACCTCAGAAACCACCAATATGGTGCATTGGATACACACTGAAAATAATACCAACTTTGCCAACACGTTAGTTGGCGCTCGGCCTCGTTCGGCTAAATTTACTGACGACGGCAAGTTTCTCTGGGTTAGCTCTGAAATTGGCGGGGCAGTGGTGGTGCTTGACGTGAATACACAAGAAATTGTTAAAGAGTTTACTTTTGCTATTCGCGGCATTCACCGTGACCGAGTTCAACCTGTAGGGATAGAATTATCAAGCGATGGTCGTTACGCTTTTGTGGCGCTTGGCCCAGCAAATCATGTGGCGGTTATCGACCGTAAAACCATGGAAGTCGATAAATACTTGTTAGTGGGTCGCCGTGTTTGGCAATTGGCCTTTAATGATGATCAAAGCCAATTGTTAACAACCAATGGCATTAGTGGTGATGTTTCGGTGATAGATGTTAAACAAATGAAGGTGACTAAATCCATCAAAGTAGGGCGTTATCCGTGGGGCGTAGTGATACGAAGCGTGCCATGAGCATAGTTACTCATCAACTCAGTTTTCATTATGGTAAAAAAACGGCAATTGATAATTTAAGCCTAAAAATTAACAGTGGTTTTAACGTGTTACTTGGGCCAAATGGAGCTGGGAAAAGTACCTTATTTTCAATGTTAACAGGCCTTTCTCAAGCAGGTACTGGTAGTGTTAATATTAATGGTTATGACCTTAAAGAAAATCGCTCTAAAATCATGCGTTCGATGGGCGTGGTTTTTCAGCAAAGTACGCTAGATTTAGATTTATCTGTAAAACAAAATTTAGTTTATTATGCCGCGTTGCATGGCATTTCAGCATCGCAAGCATTAAGCAATATCAGCGATATATTATCGCAATTACAATTAACGCAGCGACTTAATGACAAAGTACGTTCATTAAATGGTGGCCATCGTCGTCGAGTTGAAATTGCCCGCGCGTTAATTCATCAACCCAAAGTCTTGTTGTTAGATGAAGCTACTGTTGGCTTAGACATTGATAGCAGAAAAATGATCACTGAATATGTAGGCAAACTCTGCAAAGATTTAGATATTTGCGTGTTATGGGCTACTCATTTAATTGATGAAATAGCCGAGAATGATCAACTTATACTGATCAACGAAGGAAAAATCACCGCACAGGGTTTAAGTCGAGAGTTATGTAATACGCATAACGTTGACGATATATATCAGCTGTATCGCCGATTAACTACTAGTACGGAGCTTATCTAATGAGCAGCCAATATCTGTATTGTTTTAATGGCATTGTTAAACGTGAAGTTTTACGCTTTTTTCAACAACGTTCTCGCTTACTTAGCGCACTCGTTAGGCCTTTATTGTGGTTAGTAGTATTTGCAGCAGGTTTCAGGGCAGCACTAGGTGTGTCAATTATGGAACCTTACGGCACTTATATTACCTATCAACAATATATTACCCCTGGTCTTTGTTGCATGATCATTTTATTTAACGGCATGCAAAGCTCGCTTTCTATGGTTTATGATCGCGAAATGGGTAGCATGAAAGTGCTATTAATGAGCCCATTACCACGGCCATACCTATTGTTTTGTAAGTTAATTGCCAGTGCTTTGTTGTCGCTTTTACAAGTCGTTATTTTTTTACTTTTTGCCCAATTAGTTGATGTAGATATTCCACTGCTAGGTTATTTGAGTGCAATACCCGCTATTTTCTTGATTGCGTTTTTTCTTGGCGCGTTGGGGCTGATGTTGTCTAACTTGATTAAACAATTAGAGAACTTTGCTGGCGTGATGAATTTTGTTATTTTCCCAATGTTTTTTCTATCTAGCGCCTTGTACCCGCTTTGGAAAATGAAAGAAGCGAGCATTTGGTTATATTGGCTTTGTCAGTTTAACCCTTTTACAGCCTGTGTTGAGTTATTACGATTCGCACTTTATGGGCAATTGAATTTTTCGGCATTGTTAACGGTATTAATTGCCACCAGCATTGCATCATTTTTTGCGCTGATGAGTTTTAAGCCACAGCTTGGGCGTAAGTAAAAATTAATTAAAATCACCATCCTTAAGCTCAAGGTTGACGTTGGTATTGTGTTTTTAACGTAAACGATGAGCCTAAATTAGCCGTGAACTATGGGACTAACCTGCACAACATGAAAGTTCAGAGACATCCTTACTAAATGTTTGTGCACATAATTTTAGTCCTTCTACCATAGTTAAGTATGGAAATAGCTGTCCTGCAAGGTCATCAACTGTCATGTTATTATGAATAGCGAGTGCGGCACTTTGTATCAACTCCCCACCTTCATGAGCAAGTATTTGTGCGCCAAGAATTTTACCTGTTGGCTTATCCGCTACTAGTTTAATGAACCCGTCCGTTTCAAAATTGGCTAATGCGCGTGGCACGTTTTCCATGTCTAATACTCGACTAATGACATTAAACCCATCTTTATTGGCTTGCTCTTCGGTTAAGCCTACGGTGGCAACTTGTGGATCGGTAAAGATAACAGCTGGCATTGTTGATAGGTCGAGCCTAGTATCCCCACCCGTCATATTTATACCCGCTCTACTACCCGCAGCGGCAGCAACATAAACAAATTGAGGCATAGTAGAGCAATCACCAGCGGCATAAATATTTGCCGTTGACGTTTCCATTTTATCATTGACTACGATGGCACCATTTTTTTGTGTTTTCACACCAACACTTTCTAAGCCAAGCTGTGCCGTATTAGCATGACGGCCAGTCGAGATAAGTAACTTGTCTGTTTTTAAAGTCCCTTCATTAGTCTCTAATGAGAATGTACTTCCATCATGAATAACCTTATTCGCTTGTGTGTTATTAAGTACGCGAATGCCTTCTTTTTCAAAACACTCAGTTAGCTTTTCGCCTAACAATGAGTCTTCTGCATACAATAAGGTATGGCGTGCTAATACGGTAACATTGCTACCTAAACGTGCATAAGCTTGGGCAATCTCTAAAGCGATAACAGACGAGCCTATTACGATTAAACTCGCAGGTAACGCTTCAGCAAATAGTGCTTCTGTTGATGTCCAAAAGGGAGTGTCGGCTAATCCATTAATAGACGGAATAGAAGGCGTAGATCCCGTTGCAATTAAGATACGATCTGCAATCAGTTCTTCATCACTTCCATCTGATTTTTTAACCAGTAAAGTATTTTCATTTTTAAAGCGTGCGTAACCTTTCAATAAGGTTAATGCTGGGTTGTTATCTAAAATTTTTTGATACTTTGCACCTCGCAACTCTTCAACACGTGATGTTTGTTGTAGCGCTAGTAACGAGCGGTTAATTTGAGGCTGACTATTTTCAAGACCATCAAATGGATTTGTGCGTTGTTGATGAGCTAATTGGGCAGCACGGATAAGTATCTTAGATGGCACACACCCAACATTGACGCAACAGCCACCGATAATGTCTGCACCTTCGATCATGGTGACTCTTGCGCCACCTTCCGCAGCTTTAATAGCACAAGCAAATGCTCCGGAGCCACTACCGATAATAGCGACATGCAATTGTTCCGTTGTTGCAGCATTTAATTCCGAAACTGTATAGCCTAAAGCTTCAATGGCATCAACAATTTCACACCGCTTAATGTCATCTACAGTTTCAATTTCAGCCATTGCATCAGGATATGAAATATTAATTGTCCATACTCCATCAATAGCTTTAACTGCTTTTTTAATCTGGTCGGCACAACTACTACAAGTCATACCCTTAATCGATAAAGTTATCATGTTAATACTTCCAATAATTATAAGTTAAATTTCTCGTGTTATGCCGGGCATGAATCATCATCACAGCGACGACTTGCCGGAGAGACCATATCCCATATCGACACAGCAACCATTAGCCCTAGCCCTGTATAAGTTGCGTATGAACTCCATCCGTATTGAAACCATGGATATAATGATAATAAGACTAAAATCGGCCCAACTGATCCGAGCAAACTACGATGCCACTGGCGGTGACTAAACCAACCTAGAATATTCACCACCAAAGCTAATGAAGCAAATAGTGGAAATAATGTGTTAACGAACAATCCTTCCCACTGTCCTAAAAAACCCATACCTAAAGCGGCCGCAATATTGGCAATAGCAGGAAAACACATGGCACATCCCATCGCTGATACAACGGCTCCTAACGATCCAGCTTTATCGCCAACACGAGTAAGTAATTTCAAAGGATTAAACATAATTCCCCTCTATTTCTTTAATGTAGCTGGATAGCCAATATTGGTTGATGCTAACGCTATAGCTTCAATGTCAGTTTTTTTAGGGTCAAATGTAACGGTGGCTGTTTTATTCTCATAATTAACAGTCGCTTTTACAACACCTTCAACTTTCTCCATCGCTTTGCGTACAGTGATGTGACACATTTTGCAGGTCATCTTTTCAATATTGAATAACTTCTCCGACATTACTGGAGCAGCTATAAAATTAGCTTTTTCACTTACCGTTGCCACTGCATTCCCAAGAATAAATAGGGAGCTTAAAAGTAGGGTAATGCTAATAATATTTTTCATTTTTTATTCCTCTTCAAATTTAAATATACAAATATAAATTTACTTATAGTCTTATTATTCAACTATGTAATCTGCATAATATGGAAAACTCATCATTGCGATAAGGATAATACTGACTATCCAAAAAATGATGCGCTGTTTTTTTACTATCTTTGGGTTAGCGCAAAAGGCACCTTCTTCACATTTTTGTTCAGCAACATATAGTTTATGAAAAACAACAGCCAAGATAAGGAGGGTTATAGCGGAAAAATAGCCACTATAAGGTGCCATTGCCGTAAGGTTTCCGACCCATGCACCACCGAAACCGAGTGATAATAGTAGCAGCGGACCGATGCAGCAGGCAGATGCACCAAGACCTGCTGTAATAGCTAACAATAAAGAACGATTTGATGTTGATGAATTTGACATAACTAGATCCCATATAAAGATAATATGAGGTAGCTTAAACTCTGGGGTGTAGTCCAGAGTCAATAGGTAATTTAAATTAATTTATGATGGTGTTAATATTAATTTTCCAGAAAACCTTTCTGAGATAATCCTTCGATAAAGCCGCACTGCTCTTCTTCAATGTCACTATGGCAGGTTGATATTAACTCGTCTAAAGCTGTTTGAATGGTAAGTAATCCCAATATTTGTTGTGCTATTTTATTTCGTTTTTCTTGTGCTAGCGTTTGTACATCTCCGCAATTTTTATCACCTAAATTTAACAATTGCTTTATTTCTTCTAATGAAAAGCCAATTTGCTGAGCACGTTTTATAAAACGAATTCTATCTATACTCGAAGTGGGATAATGACGAAAACCACCCAGAGGCTTTTCAGGCTCAATGATTAAATTCTTACGTTGATAATGCCGAATTGTTTCAATATTTACATTAGCAGCTTTTGCTAACCGACCTATGGTTAAAGGTGAGTTCTTTCTATTCATATGTATCAGATCTTTATTGTAGACTGTTCTTATAGTACAGACTTAATATAGGCATGTATATTCAACCTCCTTAATGTCAACTAAGGAATGGCTACTTGTTTATGACTGTTTTGTTATATTTAGTTGCCTATCAAGGCGAAGATAGAATTATGTCTTCTGAACATTGAAAAATATCAAAAATAAATTGATGCTAAACCATGAACATATCTAGGCTAGTGCTAATCAAAATTTAATACTTTTTTGTTGGAGGGGATAATCCCGTTGCTTTCGTTTATATTCTATTTTTTAACAATAACTATGTGCTAAACCAAACTCTGTGAGTATCTTTATTTCGATACTAAAGCTTACTCAAAGAATGAAGCTCACTGCGACATCTGAGACTATTTTAACTACTGTCAAAATAAACCCATAAAGTTACTTTATTTAAGCGTAAATTCAGTGGGTCTTAAGTTTAGTTTGTTAACTTATTATTATTACAAATAAAGTCGGCAACCTATAAATTGAAAGTATTAATTATTGAAGATTCAACTTCATTGAGAAGAAGTTTAAAAATAGGCTTATCAAATTTAGGTTTCACTGTTGATGATACTGGTGATGGTTCTGAAGGGCTAAGTATGGTGTTATCTGGTAAATATTCCTTATTAATTCTTGATTTGATGCTGCCATCTGTTGATGGAACAACTATTTTAAAAGCTATTATATACCTGTGGGGTCAGGTTCGTTGAAATGTCAGCAATGTTGTTTACCTCATTAGGGTCTAATATTTTGAATTCACTTAAGTCTTATTTGTCGGTTCACTTGTCGTTAGGTAAGCCAAGACTAACGTCCGAAATCGTATCTTTGTTAACATTAAGCTAGTGACCATTAGAGACTTCTTCAGCTAGCCAAAAGCGGAAGTCGAGCATTCATCAACACAGTTCAGGTCATGCCACAAATCGGTCTAAATTATTAGAGCAAAAAACTCCATTTTTATGTCAGCTATTTTCAATGATTGCTGACATTAGCAGTATTTTCTATGGCGTTAACGCCTCTTGGTATACAAACTCCAAACTTGGGTTGATAAAGCGACCATCACATCATGACAGATCAACTCACGGCAAAATCTGTGCCTGTCATAATTTCACCAGAAGAAACTATATTCTTTTAATTATCATGATTTAGAAACATGCTTTATATATCTACACAATTAAGGGGTAGTGCTAAGCTAACTTTTGTTCTGCCCATAACAACAGATGTTTTAAAATGCAGAACAGCGATATCACTAAAAAAAAATAATTGAGTAAACTCTTCGAAATTTTCCATATCTTTTGCTGTCACTATCAGTACGAAATCCGCTTCACCTGTAATGTAATAACACTGCTGGATATTATTATTG
>NZ_JACGWF010000063.1:0-23670 GCF_014077595.1 Colwellia sp. 6M3
GGCATTACTTAATTTTATAACTTTACCTTAATGTAAATTATAAACTTTATTTGGTGTTTGAACTCAACAAGCTTAATTCATAAGGAATACACATGAAAAATTTGATCATGATATTTGCAGTGTTATTTACAAGTTCGCTTCCAATGACATCAATGGCTGGCAATGTTAGTTCTGCTGTTGTGATAGAGCAACAACGAAGCGCAATTACAAAACAACAAATATTGTCTATGGTTGATAGTACAGAAGTTCAACAACAATTAGTTGCACTGGGTGTATCTTCTGCTGATGCAAAAAATCGAATTAATAACCTTACTAATGCAGAATTAACTCAATTAAATATGCAAATTAATGACGCACCTGCAGGTAGTGGTATTGTTGGCACAATAGTTACCGTTTTAGTGGTAGTTGCAGTGCTTGATTTACTCGGCATAACCGATGCGTACTCGTTTATTGATCCTATCTAATATTATTAGTAGCGTGATTATTAAACACCTTAAGGTTGGCATTATTGCCAGCCTTTTTTTACTTATTGGCTGCGCAACACCTCCGCAAACGTTACAATTAATGCAGCAACCGCCAACGAATATTCCTTTAACTTCGAATATTGAAGGTGTACCGTTTTACCCACAGCAAGCTTATTACTGCGGGCCAACTACACTAGCTGAAATATTTGAATTTAATGGCGTTAAGTTATCGCCTGAAAGTATTGCTCCGCAATTATTTATTCCAAAAAGAAACGGAAGTTTGCAACTAGAAATGGTAGCAGCAATAAGACAACAATCTTTTCTTTCCTATGCTAGCAATGGGTCTTTAGAACAGCTGCTAAAGCTAGTAAATCAAAAAATCCCTGTTATTGTATTACAAAATCTAGGTCTGTCTTGGTATCCGTTATGGCACTATGCTGTAGTAAAAGGCTATGATTTAGAAACCCAAGAGTTTATTTTACACTCTGCAGATATTGAAAATCGTCGGGTAGGTATGAAGGTATTTGAGCGCACCTGGCAGCGGGCTAACTTTTGGTTTGTTGCGGCATTAAAGCCAAGCCAAAGTACCAGCGCGCTAAACGACTTTACCTATATAAGTGCCAGCCAAGATTTAATTTCAATCGGCAAAGGCCCTGCTGCTATTCCATATTTACAACAAGCTATTAACGCTTGGCCTAAAAACTGGTTAAGTTACTTTTTACTAGCTAATTATTATTTCGAACAAAATAATATAACAAAGGCGATCGAATGGTTTGAACAAGGTTTAAATCATGGCGATCAACAAAGTCATTATTTAAATAATTTTGCTTATGCCTTACTTAAAAATGGTGATACTGAACGTGCTAATATCATTATTGAAAAGGCACTAGCAATATCACCCACCGACATTAATGTTTTAGCCACACAGCAAGAGATCTTAACCGCTATTAATTAGTGGCTTAATTGAACAAATATTTAAAGCGCATTAAATAATAAGTGCGCTTTAAATATAACTGAACATATAACCCGTTTACACAAGTCCCTATTCAATATCAGTTTGCATTTAAGCTGTGCGCTTGCCTAAATATTTTTTCAACAGCACAGGCAATATGGTTATATCTGTTAATAAAGCCACTATCATCGCCACACTGGTTAATAAACCAAACAACATACTCGGCACAAAGTTAGAAAACACTAACGAACCAAAACCTATCACTATGACTGTTGTGGTGTAAATTAATGCATATCCTACCGACAAATTTGTCCGTTTAACCCATTCGTTACTGTCCGTTTTATTGAGCTTTATTTCTTCTAAATAGCGATGAACGTAATGAATTGTGTCATCCATGGAAATACCCATGGCAACGGCTGCAATAGTGATGGTCATTAAATCTAACGGTATGGCAAAAATACCTAATATACCCATGATAACCGAGGTTGTTATCAAATTAGGCACTAAGGCTATCCAGGCAACTTTAAACGATGAAAAGATGATCATGAGTGTTATCGCCATAGCACCATAAACGATTAGTATGGTGAGTATTTGCGAGTCAACTAAGCGCGACAATACGTCTTGATATAAAATAAACAAACCAGTAAGCGTATATTGCTGCTTTTCAATGCCTAATGCAGATAATTGCTGGTGAATTTCCGCCAGTAAGTCAGCTCTGTTTAGGTTAGCCGTACTGTCTTGAACACGCATAGAGATACGTATTTGATTATCTTTTTCTGAAAAATAAGCGCCAAATAATGCCTGTTGTAAGCTTGGATCTAAACTTTTATAAAGCGCAGTAAGTTCGTATTCTGTTAACGGTTTACCGTTTACCACTTGCGCTATTTTAGTAAAGTCAGCAATCGATGTAATCGCACCAATAGCTTGTTGATTTGCTAACATATTTTGAATTGCAGTAACTGTTTGAACGGTACTTGCAGAAATAACTAAGCCAGCTTTAATTTGCTCATCAGGTATATCAAACAATAAGTCAAACGGTGTTGAACCGCCAAACTCTTGATCAATATAAGTTAATTCTTGTCGAACATCTGTCGACTCATCAAAATAATTTAAAAAACTATTTTCAGCGGTTAACTTTAAGCAACCCAGCACACCAATAATGGTGATTATTGCAGAAAACACCACGATTAATTTAGGTTGTTTTTTAACAAATGTAGCGGTTGCAGTCATACTGTTTTCAATTTGCTTGTGCTGCTTCACAAACGATTGCTTGTTAAACAATGCCAAGAGTAATGCAGGGAAAAAAGCTAAGCTAACAATAAAGCTTACGAGCATGGCCACTACCATCATCCAACCGAAACTAATTACCGGCTGTACACCACTAAATATAAGCGAACCAAAACCTATAGTTGTGGTTAAACCGGCGAAGAAACACGGCTTTATTTTTTGTTTA
The DNA here is from genome assembly GCF_014077595.1 of Colwellia sp. 6M3. NCBI lineage: Bacteria > Pseudomonadati > Pseudomonadota > Gammaproteobacteria > Alteromonadales > Colwelliaceae > Colwellia > Colwellia sp. 6M3. The sequence continues at coordinate 2,870 of NZ_JACGWF010000063.1, forward strand.
ATGGTCGCGAGTACTAATTGTTTGTGCGACCAATCAGTGTGTTTAAGCACCAATTCTTGATAATGAACAATAAGATGAATAATCATCGCCAACGACAATATAATTTGTAGCGCAAATACGTTGGCTGAAATAACTGTAACTTTAAAACTAAGTGCCGCTAATAACCCTATGGTAATAACTACACTGGTAGCACAACATACTAGAGGTAAAATTATCCAGCTAAGCTGTCTAAATAAAAACCAAAGTAAAACAATAACGACCAATATAATTAACGAACCGAAAAGCAATAAATCACTTTCTATTATTTGAATAAGCTCGTAAGACAGTAAATTATTGCCGCCAAGGTAAAAGTCGCCGTCTTTTTTATAGGGCTTTAAAATCGAACGAATACTTTCTATTTCATCTATTCGTGCTTGTTCTAATTTTTTATTAAGTTTTTGTTGTTCAGTTTTAAGTTGTTCAAGGGTATTAAGTTCTTGCTGGGTTAGATCTCGGCTTAATAAATGACGCTTAATGTTAATAATGTCATGTTTATTGGCTTCTAACTTTGGATCGGATTTAAACACAACTTGCAGCGACATAGCTGTTTGGTCATCGTTTATCAATAAACCTTCGTACAGAGGATGTTTTTTCAAGCTCAGTGATAAGGTGCTTTCACTAAATTTTTGATTTTCCCAGGTAAGGTTTTTAACATCAGCAGAAACTGTATCAGCCGCGGTAAAAATAGGCATGTTAACAATGCTTTTTACTTCTTTAACCCGTGTTATTGACTCTATCTCACGACCAATACTAGAAACAGCATTTAAGTTTTTAGTAGCAAATAGCTGACTATTCTTAGGTTTAAAAGCAATTAAAATAAATTCTTCTGAGCCATAACGTTGGTCAGCAAGTTGCGTTAATATGTAATGCTTGTTGTTATCAACTAGTAAAGTGTCAGCCGACGCATCAATTTCAAAATGCTGTGCTTGCCAAGCAAATATTACCGTTAGTACGCTAAAAGCCAAACAAGTTACCCAGGCTATTGTGGTTGAGTTTTTATTAAACATGACTACTCCACCGCCCCGTCAATTTTGCTAACTGGACTCGCTATCGATTCTTTTTGCTTTTCAGTTTTAAATATTTCATCTCTGCGAGCTTGGCCATCACGTAATAAATTCTGCATATATAAGTTTCTAACAAATTCATATGGGTTTTCAATATCAGCTAATACATCTGGATATTTAGCTAGTATGGGGATTTGTGCTTGAATGCCATCAGCCAGTAATAACTGTGTAGCTACTTCATCATCGTTAATGTAGTTAAGTGGATGCGCAAAATAGTTAAAGGTTAAAGAAGCCGTGTCACGTAAATCAGACGGGCCAAGTAAGGGTAAAACAACATAAGCACCGTGACCAACACCATAACTTGCCAGTGTATCGCCGAAGGTGGTTTTATTTCGTTCTACATCCATCATACCATTAGCCGCATCAAACAAGCCAAGTAGCCCAACGGTACTATTGATTAATACACGCGCAATACTTTTCCCCGAGGCTTTAAACTCGCCCTGAAGTAAATGATTAACCGCATACAGTGGTTCTCGCAAATTATAAAAAAAGTTACTTATACTATTATCAATTTGCTCAGGAACAATTTGTTGATAGCCATTGGCAAGTGGGCTTAACACATAACGATAAGCCACATCGTTGAATTTAAAAATAGGTTCGTTGATAAAGCGTAATGAATCTTCAGGTGGCTGATAGCTAACAACACTGGGCACATTTTGCTCAGCTGCTAATTCATAAGGACCTTTTAAAGGTTGCTCATTCTTAATTGGGTTTTCAGATGCATTATTGCTAGCGGCAGAACACCCTGAACAAAGCGTTATTAAAAGTATGATTAATCCGCTGTGTAAATAACGGCGATTATGGTTCGAAAAATTAGAGCGCTGGCTTAGATTGTTTCTCATTAAAAACTCCCTTTAACGCGTTTAGTCGTACTTATATTTATTGTCTATTTAGTATAAGTTATACATCGTTTTATACGCTAAACATTTAAAATATGGCTAACACTGACCGCCAATGTTTTATTAATTAACTAAATACTAACACTTTAATTTTAAAGACACCTACCTCATCAGAAAAAATTAAATCGACGTTTGAATCATATAACAGTCTACATGGCAAAAATTAACTACAGCAAAAATTGAGAAACTGATGCAAAGTTAATCAGCATACTGCGATTCAAAATTTTAGTTCTAAGTAAATAATGGCAGATGAACAATAATAATCATTAATAACTAACTAAATTGGTAAAAGGTCGATAAACTTGCTTATTAACGTTTAAGTTGTATTAAAAAATACCATCAGTGAATTAGGAGCACGTTAGTGCCAACATCTTCAATTATTTCAGACACGACAAAACCATCACCAAGTAACATAGCCGCACCAATGGCTAAAAAAATTCCTCATACAATGACTGTACACAACCATCAACGTGTAGATAACTATTATTGGATGCGAGATGATCAACGTAGTGATGAAAATATATTGGCGCATCTTAATGCTGAAAATAATTATGCTGATGCCATGTTGGCAGAACAAATGCCGCTTCAAGAGACTCTTTTTCAAGAGCTAAAAGCGCGCATTGTAAAAGACGATAATACCGTGCCCGCCAAAGATGGAAAATATTGGTATCACAGCGAAATAAATGGTGAACAAGAGTTTTCAAATTTTTATCGTTCAACCAGTTTTGATGGTGAGAATAAAACCTTATTGTTAGATGTTAACGCACGCGCGGAAAATCATGAATTTTATGACTTAGGCGATGTGTCAATTAGCCCTAATGACCAACTTATGTCTATATCGGAAGATACTGACAGCCGCCGTATTTATACTATTTGTTTTAAAGATTTAAACAAAACAGATGACTCAGTCGATAGATATTTAGCCGACATTTTGCTTGAAACTGAAGGACAAATTGTTTGGGCTAACGATAATAAAACCGTATTTTACGTGAAAAAAGATTTAAACACGTTATTAGGCACGCAAGTTTATCGACATAAACTAGGTACAGCACAAGCTGATGATGTTTTGGTGTATGAAGAGCATGATCATAGCTTTTATATCAGTTTAGATAAAAGCCGAGACGAATCTCAACTCTATATTTGTTTGCATGCTACAGAGTCAACACATTGTTTATCGTTATCTTCTGACGAGCCATATGGCGAGTTTATCGACCTAGTGACTTATCAAGAAGAGCATGAATATTACGCTGATAAAATGGGCGACTATTATTATATTGTAAGTAATTATCAGGCTAAAAACTTTAAGTTAATGAAGGTTTCAATTGATCAAGTTGCTGATATTAATAACTGGCAAGAAGTCATACCTCATAGAGACAATGTGCTACTTGAAGGTATTGAAATATTTCATGATTTTATTGTCACCACCGAGCGAGAAAATGGTCAAATTCGTTTTATTGTTCATACAATTAACGGCAAAAATGCTGGGCAGCAATATCCATTATCGTTTGATGATCCTTGCTACTTTGCCTGCCTAGGTGATAACCCAGAGCCAGAAAGTACCGTTGCGCGGTTATATTATTCAAGCTTAACTACTCCTGGTTCATTATATGAATTTGATTTAGCAACAGGTGAGCGTAAGTTACTAAAACAACAAAAAGTATTAGGCGATTTTGACAAAGATAAATACCAATCAGAACGACTATTTATAACTGCTCGTGATGGTGTAGAGGTACCTGTATCAATAGTTTACCGAAGTGATAGTTTCAAAAAAGATGGCACTAATCCCCTGCTTCAATACGGTTATGGTGCTTATGGTATTACTATTGATCCAAACTTTTCCAGCCAAACCTTAAGTTTGCTCGACCGAGGCTTTGTATATGCTATAGCTCATGTTCGTGGCTCAGAAATGTTAGGTAGACAATGGTACGACAATGGAAAAATGGCGCATAAACAAAATACTTTTAATGATTTTATCGATGTTACTAAAGCACTTGTTGATCAAGGTTATGGCGCTAAAGATAAAATATTTGCTTCAGGTGGCAGTGCTGGCGGATTATTAATGGGCGCTATAGTTAACCAAGCACCCGAACTTTATTTAGGTATTGGCGCGCATGTACCATTTTTAGATGTTTTAACCACTATGCTTGACGAAACCATTCCCTTAACTACCAATGAGTATGACGAATGGGGCAACCCTAACGAGTATCAAGCTTATCAAGATATATTAGCGTACTCGCCGATAGATAACATCAGCGTACAACACTACCCTAACATACTCGTAACTACCGGGTTACACGACTCACAAGTACAATACTTTGAACCGATGAAATGGGTCGCAAAATTGCGAGAATTTAAAACAGACGATAACCTATTGTTATTCAAAACAGATATGGACGCTGGACATGGTGGCGCATCAGGGCGCTTTAAAAGCTTGAAAGAAAAAGCCTTGGAAATGAGCTTTTTCATCTCTTTGTTAGCTAGCTCAACGTCTGAGTAAAGTGTTGTATAGTAGTGTTGAAGTGAAGTGCCTGAGTAAATGTTTGGCGTTGTTATTCTCAAGTTTATTTTTATATCTCTTGTGAGTAACAACGGCCTAGATAAGAGTGACTTAGTAGTAATTTAAACCGCAGGTAAGTTTTCAGCTAGCCATTGCTCAAATTGTGCAGGTGGCAAAGCCCCTGATATTCGAGCAATTTCTTTCCCGTGATGAAAGATCATTAATGTAGGAATTGAACGAATATTATAACTTCCTGCGGTATGTTGGTTATGTTCGGTATCTAACTTCAAAAAACAAGCTTTTGCAGACAACTTACCCGCAACCTGTTCAAAAGTAGGTGCAAACTGTTTACAAGGCCCACACCAAGAAGCCCAAAAATCGACCACCACAGGTAAACCATTGTCAGTAATGAACCGACTAAAGTTGCTATCGCTACCTACAATAGGTTTTGTTGAAAGTACCGCTTTACCGCACTTGCCACATACGGGTTTATCGTTAAGTTTTACGCTGGCTAATCGGTTTTTAGTACAGCAGCTTGCACAAACGATTAGCATTGATGTATCAGACATATTAAATCTCAGTAAAAGTTGTTTGGTATTCATTTATAAAATATAAAGTAGAGTAATTATATGGGTTTGTGCAATATTTAATTCAAGTGCAAGCTACATATTAATATGCTTTTAGTGGAAACATGAGCGAGTATGTAACTAGTTTATGCTTATTATTGTTATCCAAAATAATTTAGCAGTGCCTTTCTTAGTTAATTTAATGTAATCATTTAGTTAAACGTTAATCACTGCCCTGTCTACGCTTGCTTTATATAAAGCACATGGTTATTCTGATTTTTTAAGTATCAAAGTTGACATATTAGAATGAAATTACCCACTACATTGCCAATAATTCTTGATGGTGGCATGGGCCGAGAATTGGAGCGCATTGGTGCGCCCTTTCAACAACCTGAATGGTCAGCACATGCATTAATTGAATCTCCCCATTATGTCTCTGAAGTACATCGAAATTTTATTAATGCCGGTGCTGAAATTATTACCACAAATACCTACGCTTTAGTGCCGTTTCATATTGGTGAGAAACGTTTTAAAGAACAAGGGGCTGAACTCATCAAGCTCGCCGCTAAATTAGCTCGAGACTGTGTTAATGAAAATGACGTTAATGATAACGTTAAAGTAAATTCCAATGTGTTAGTTGCCGGTTGTATTCCACCCGTATTAGGCTCATACCGACCTGATTTATTTTCAGTAATACAAGCCAAACCATTGCTTGAAGCTTTAATCGTAAATCAAGAAGCTGATATCGACTTTTGGTTAGCTGAAACAATATCGTCAATCGAAGAAGCAGCAATGATCAAAGCTAGAACGGCACAAACAAACAAAGCCACTTGGATTGCGTTTACTGTGAAAGACGAAATAAACACCGAGTCACGGCTTCGTTCAGGAGAAACTGTATTTGATGCAGTTAGCCAAATAGCTGGGCAACATGTTTCGGCTATATTATTTAACTGCAGTGCGGTAGAAGTAATGGAATCAGCGCTATTAAATGCTAAACAAGCGTTGTTAGCACTCGGACTTGAAGGTGAAGTTCAGCTTGGCGTTTACGCGAATAATTTTCCGCCCATTGGTGAACTACGAGAAGCAAATAATGATGAAGGTTTATCGATAATAAGAAATGATATATCGCCAATAAAATATCGCGAATTTGTATCGTCTTGGATTAATGCTGGCGCATCAATTGTTGGTGGGTGTTGTGGAGTCTCAGCTGAACATATTGAGAAATTAGCTGAGCTTAAATAACGTCCTTACCTCATAGCCTCGAAACCAGTTCAAAGGTAAAAACCCTCTACAGGGCAAAATTTAACATATTAGCACCTCTGTTCATCAACAAAGGTGTCTTGAATCAAATATGCTCAGGTATTGTCGGTGGCTTAACTGTTTTTATACAAGGGGCTAAAATTGTAATAACTATTGCAAGTAATGCTAGGAATACAGACTGACTTTTTCTATGTAATAACGTTGACTAATTATGAGCGGACAACATATCAACTATATGTTGTCATTAGCTTAAATGACGTTTTTGTCGCTGTAATGACTTGTTTTTAACAGCAACGGTGGTTTTTGGAACCGCATAAAGGTTCAAGCCACTAAACAAGCTTTTTAATTTAGCTGCCTCATAGTCTTGTTCAATTTTTTCGATCATCAATGCATGTTTTTCTGGATATAAAGCTTCAACGGCTTGCGATATTAGCTCAAATAATTTCTTCAAATTAATTTTATGTATTTGCCCTGTTTTGTTAAATATCCATTCAGTTATCGCCATGAAATCATCAAACGGCTCATCAGACAATATATGAGGTAAGGTATATTTAAAACGCCCTGAATTACCAATCATGTCCCAATAACGAGCAAAGCGATTAATACGTTGCATGGTGGCAAAACTCACCCTGTCAGTACTTAATATATTAAATGGTGGTAAAGGATTAAAGCGCAAATCGAACGCTTCGGTATGCCTAATTATTGGACTGCCTTTTAAACGTTTCAAAATACCCATTTGAATTTCATGCGGTCGACAATGATACAGCTGGTTAAAACTATCTTTAAAGCTGTCGAAGGTTTCACCAGGTAAACCAAAAATAAGATCAGCATGAATATGTGCGTGGGTATTATCTTTTAACCAAATTAGATTTTCTTTCGACTTAGCGTTGTTTTGCTTGCGACTAATATTTTTTTGCACTTCAGTGTTAAAGGTTTGTATGCCAATTTCAAACTGTAAACTACCTTCAGGAAACTGCGCTAACAATTCTTTTAACTTTCTGGGAAGATGATCGGGCACCACTTCAAAATGTAAATATAGGTCGTCAGTCATTCGGTCTAAGAAAAACTGCATAATTTGCATAGTGGTATTTATGTTTAAATTAAAAGTTCTATCAATAAACTTAAAGTTACGCGCACCACGGTTATACAAAATGTCCATTTGCTCAAGAAATAACACTATTTCAAAAGGCACCGAAGTTTTATCAAGCGACGATAAACAAAATTCACACTTAAACGGACAACCACGAGACGCTTCAACATAAAGCAAACGATTGGTTAAATCTTCATCAGTATAGTATTGATAAGGCGATGCTAATTCTTTTAATTCAACAGGTTTCGAATTGAGAATTTTTCTATCCAAAGGCGCATCATTAATAATATCCTTACACAATTGATAAAAGCTTAAATCTGCTGGCCCTGTTAACACATAATCGGCACTGGCAACTATCGTTTGTTGCTCGGTTTCATAGCTAACTTCTGGGCCACCTAAAACAATTTTAATTTCAGGCGCAATAACTTTTAACAGGCTTACAACGTCAGTAGTTTCAACAATATTCCATATATAAACCCCAAAACCCACAATATCGGGTTTACTGGCTAATATTTGTTCAACGATATCAATGGCGCGAGTTTGAATAATAAACTCTTGTATTTCACAAAATTCCTGCAACTCTTGTAAATTAGCGTACAAATAACGTAAACCGAAGCTGGTATGAAAGTATCGAGCGTTGAGGGTTGCAAGCACAATTTTAGGCGCAGCTTTATCAATTTTATGAATGCTTTTCTGACTGTTATTTTGATGTTTTATATCTGCAATATCGGTAGCCAGATTAATTTTTGTAATGGGTAGTTCAGTGTGATGTTTTTGCGCTGCCATTTGTAAACTTAAATGCCTTTGATGTTATATCGGTGATTATACGGACATTGATTAAATTATTCAGTAATCTTATGCTTAAACAAAGCTTACTTGCTTTGTAATTAGCAGTAAAAGTGAAAGCTCAGTGGTTAACTAAACAATATTTACGGAGAATACAGCAATAATGAATATTAATGAAATGACTATATTTTTAGGTTGGTGCACGGTTATTAATTTGAGTGTTTACTTGTTTTCAGCATTGTCTATTATCGTATTTAAACGCTTTACCACTAAGCTACACAGTAAAATAATGGATCTGGATGCTAAAGCATTACCTAAGCTGTACTTTAACTATTTGGGCAATTATAAGTTAGGTATTCTTATCTTTAATCTTGCGCCTTATATTGCACTGAAGCTAATGGTTTAAAAGTATACGAAATTTGATTCGACCTTAACATAGCACTTATTTTTAATGCTGAGTTCATCATACCAGCCAATTTCTAGCACCGTTCATCACTTGCTTTAGTACAGATTGAGCTTCATGTGGATTATGCTTTTTTCACAAACTTAGCAGTTACCATCATTTCTCCTACGCCGTCTACTTTACAATCTAGCTCATGATTGCTTTTATCTAAAACGCGTCGAATAAGTGCCTTGGTACCTATTTTTATTACTTGTGAACTCGCTTTAATTTTTAAATCTTTAATGACAGTAACTTTATCCCCTTCAGTGAGTAATGCGCCGTTAGCATCTTTTACGTTGACGATACTACTTGCTTTTAGTTCTATGGGATCCCACTCGTGCGAGCACTCTGGACAAATAAGCAGTTGTTGATCTTTGTAAACGAATGGAGATTGGCAATTTGGACAAGCAGGATGCGACATTATTTAGTGACTTTTAAATACAATTTTTATTATTTTAAATGACCATTAAATAGAAGTGAACCTATGTTTTTTTATAATCATGCCGGATAAGTTGATTTTAAGTCTGGCTTTGCTAATTTATTTACGAATTTTTAAATATTTTACAATTTATGGGATTTAAATATTAACAGGTAAGCTAACCATTAAATTCAATAAACTTTAACTGTAAAGCTTCCGCTGTTTTATTTTGTCCTTTGAGTTTTAAAACTTCGATTATACATTCAATAGTGCAAAGGCCGCCTTTAGGTTGGTTGGCTCTTAAATTGTATAATGAGGTGTTTTCTGGTTTCAGCGTAAAATATGATGCTTTTTTTAAATAAGGACTTTGATTAAATATTTTATTTGCTTCTTGCCACGTGCTATCAATAATGATGATATTTTCATAATCATTAAGTGATAACGGTGCTGTTTGAGGATTTAATATTGGTGTCTCAAGCGATAACTCTTCCTTTGAATACAATAATATCGCGTCGTTATTTTCTATCAACTGAACAAGGTTTTTATTGGGGTTGACCCTTTGCCATATTATTCGCTCAACTATGTTGTTAGCGTTTTCTATGGCGATAGTGCCAGTGTTGGTTGCCCTATTTAACTCACGCTCATGTGTAAGAAGAAATATTTTCATAATAATGTCGTTTTCATGGCAAAGGCTTTTTAATCTGACTTAGTTTTAGAACTGAAGATCAGGTTTGTTGTAAGTAAACTTGGCTTTTAGGCTATTAAGTTTGTTCGTTGGTCAACTATGAACAGTTATCACCAGTTATGACCAGCTATAAACAACATTAAATTTATGCCTAAAAGTCACCATCAACAAACTAGTTTACTGTAAACAACATTTTTTGAATTTTTTACCACTACCACATGGGCAAGGCTCGTTGCGACCTACAGTAGGTAATGAACTGACTGGAACACTGTTTTCAATAATGGTATTTTCATCGTATAAAATATCCGATAATAAACCACCCTCACCCATTAATGAGTCGAATAATTCATCGCCTTCGTTTGGGATATTGGCAAGTAATGCATCATCTGGTTCAGCGGAATCTTCATCATCAACCCAAGATTCAAGCGTTTCTATCAGGTTAAACTCTGTTTGAATAAGCCCAGATTCAACTAATTTAGGTGCGTGAAACTTACTCCAAGCTTTTACTTCGTCTTGTTTAAAACGCTCTTCATCAAATAAGTTTTCTTCACATAAACCTACAAACTGACTTTTAAACTGGTTAAGTTCGTATTCGATACATGAATCAGCTAATGCGCTTAATAAAAAATTATTTATTGTGCTCGGTAAAGCTATAAATGCGGCAATCCAACGCGTTACATGTTCACTTAATTGTGTTTTATCAATTGTGCCAACGTCATATTGGGCAAAAACTGCTTCCATAGCCGATGCTTTGCAATACATAGCTTGATGACCATCGACAATATAGTCTGATAGCGCCTGTGTGTTACCACTTGCAACATTATAAAATAAGGTTGAGGTTAATTCAGTTAATGCATCACCAAAAACACGTTCAAGCGGTGTTAAAAAAGAGTCGGTACGTGAAAAGAGCTGTAGGAAATTTGGTAAAGCTGGTGTGTATTTAAGCTCTGCACATAATAAAATGCCGAAAAATAAAACAGCGTCTTGTTCCCCAGTAAGTGATGTGTCGTCTGCGATAAACTGTTCTATTAGTCGCTCTAGTTCTGGATAAAACACCAACCAATTTGTTTTAACCGTCTCGAGTGCTTCAACAGGTAAATCGTTACCGTGTGCCTCACCTATCGCCAACAAAGCTTGTTCTAAATTCATGTATATTCCGAGTTAAATAATGAGTGATATGCCGCAAAGGTTGTATGGTAAACATTTACACTGCTCGTTACCATTTATAGCATCAGTTAAATTTTATTATCACTTTAGGTTTATTTACATTTTAACTGATATTTTACCCATGCAATGTGCCTAAGCTTTCGTTGATAAATAACATATTAAATTATGCAGGTTGAATATTTAACCTGAAAACATGAGGTTTATAAGTCTATGCAGCACGGTATAAGTAACTTCCTAAAGCTAAATTAAGTGAAATAGTTTTTGTACTTAAGGTTAAGATAATAATGTTGAAAGCAGTGTATAGTGAATAGCTTAATAAATATCGTGACGCTATCTACCGAACTTAAAAAGGTTATTATATGTTCAAAACTATTGTGCTGTTTATTTTTACGACACTCATTGCCACTCTACTTGTTTGTATTGTTTCTACACAAATTGTATTAGCTGATGTGCAATCATTTGGGCTTAATGTTAGCCATGATGTTCGTTTAAATACCACCCTTGATGACTTGATTGGACTAGGCCCCGTATTATATATATTAATTACATCTGGTTTTTTAATCGGCTTTATTATCGCTAAATATGCACATAAATATTTAGGTGGTAATAGAACGCTTTGGTATGTTGCCGCTGGTTGTACTACCTTCCCTCTGACAACCTATATTATTCAATACAGTATGGGGTTAACTATATTAGCGGCGGTGCGAACACCCATGGGACTATTCTTAGCTACTTTATGTTGCATATTTTCAGCATGGCTTTTTGCCTTCCTATCATCACGATCGCATATTCACGCTAACAATCTAGGTAAATAAGATGAAAAGTAATCATAAAATAATTCAAAAAATTAGCATGAGTTTATATTTAATTATTGCTAGCACGATGACTTTTGCTGAAACACAGCCCAAGCAGTATAAAGTATCGACCGTTGTTGAAAATTTAAAGTTTCCTTGGTCAATCGCCTTTTTACCTAACAAGGATATGTTGATTACTGAGCGCGGAGGCAGCCTAAGAGTAGTAAGAGATGGAAAGCTACTTGAGCAAAAAGTCTCTGGTTTGCCAGATATTTATGTTGAAGGCCCTGCGGGACTATTCGATGTTGTGTTAGATCCTAACTTTGCTGTAAACCAAAAACTTTATATTTCGTATAGTGGTGGCAGTGCAAGTGACAATTATGTAGAAGTGATCAGCGCCACTTTACAAGATATGTCATTACAACAAACCAAAGTTATTTTTACCGGTTCTAGTAGAAATACGCCGCATCATCATGGTGCTAGAATGACATTTTTACCTGATAATACCTTACTGATCACATCCGGTGATGGTTTTAATTTTCGAGATCAAGCACAGTCACTTGATAGCATGTTAGGGAAAGTCCTTAGAATTAACACCGACGGTAGCATTCCAAAAGACAACCCATTTATTGGTCAAGCCAACGTTAGGCCTGAAATTTACACCTACGGGCATCGCAATCCACAAGCCATATTAGTCAGTAAATCTAAAAAAGTTTGGCTGCATGAGCATGGCCCTAAAGGCGGTGACGAACTGAACTTAGTTAAATCAGGTACTAATTACGGCTGGCCTGCTATTACCTACGGTATGGATTATTCTGGCGCAGTTGTTTCACCTTTCACAACAGCAAAAGGTATGGAGCAACCTATAACGTATTGGGTACCCTCAATAGCTCCAGCTGGCATGACAGAGTATCAGGGTAATATTTTTCCACAATGGCAAGGTGATCTGTTTATCGCTGCCCTCGCTGGGAAAAGCGTAAGAAGATTAAGTTTAGATGGCGAGAAAGTTGTAAAGCAAGAAACTATGTTAGCTGATCGAAAACAAAGGATCCGTGATATTAGAACTGGGCCAGATGGCTATATCTATGTGTTAACAGATAGCATAAATGGCGAATTATTAAAGATATCACCTGCACAATAAAAGCGACTTATTTCACTCGTAATTTTAGTAAAAAAACCGTTAATCTCCTGATTAGCGGTTTTTTTTAAATGTAAAATTCAAAAAGTAACTTGGACTCAACTCTAAGCATTAGCGCTACAAACCCTTTTTATCAAACTAAACACTAAAATAGCAAAAAGCCCGTTAACCTTACGATTAACGGGCTTTCTTAATGTGGCGGTGAAATAGAGGTTTGGACTCTACAAAAGGTTTAGCGCTAAAAACCATATTCTCGGTTTGGTAAACTCCAGACGAAAAAAAACCGTTAATAAATTAGCGGTTTCTTAGAATGTGGCGTTGAAATAGAGATTTGGACTCTACTCGAAGGTTTAGCGCTGCAAACCCTTTTTACCAAACTAAACACTCAAATAGCAAAAAGCCCGTTAACCTTACGATTAACGGGCTTCTCTTAATGTGGCGGTGAGATAGAGATTTGAACTTTACTCGAAGGTTTAGTGCTACAAACCCAATTATACTGTTTAGTAAATTTAAGACGAAAAAAAACCGCTAATAAATTAGCGGTTTTTTAGAATGTGGCGGTGAGATAGAGATTTGAACTCTAGAAGGGCTACAAACCCTTGCCGGTTTTCAAGACCGGTGCTTTCGACCACTCAGCCATCTCACCTGAAGTTCAAAAGCATTGCTGCTTCAGAACGGGGCGAATAATAAATACTGTTCGCGTCTTTGTAAAGTGCTAATTGCTAATAATAGGCATTTTAATTGATTTTTGTTACCGAGTGCTGAATAAACCATCAAATATTGATTTTATGCTCTCCTATTTGCTCTTATTTACACTTTTATTCTTAACTTTGTTTATTACGATTTGTAACAAACGTATGCAACAGTATTTACATTTTCAACTGTTATACTAGCTTATTACGAGTTTTAAGGAAGTGTGTTGCCTAAATCTAATCCATCAGTTGCTGATCGAAGTTTACTTAGTTTAACTTGGCCAATTTTTATTGATCTATTTTTCATTTTTATGATTAATGTCACTGATGCTTGGTTTTTAAGTCGAATATCAGATACTGCTGCGGCGTCTATAGGTGCTGTTATGCCTATTTTAGGCATTGCCTTTGCTCTTTATAGTACACTACATCAAGGCGGCAGTAGTGTTGCTGCACAACGAATTGGTGCTGGAGATTATAGTAAGTTAGCTTCTACTTATGGTGCCCTTTTTGCAATTTTGTTACTCGGTGGCCTTTTCCTGACCGTTATGATGATGTCTTTCGCCCCTACTTTTGCTCAGTGGATGGGTTTGCAAGATGATATGTCAGCTATGGCTAGTATTTATTTAAGTACCATAGGTATGGGCACTTGGGTATTAGCGATGCGGTTCGCCGCTGCAGCGGTTCTTACCTCGCAAGGTAAAACACATTGGAACATGTGGTCAACGTTTATAATGACCATAGTGAATATACTGTTTAATTATTTATTAATTGATGGCAAATTCGGTTTCCCTGCCCTTGGGGTTCAAGGCGTAGCCTATGCCTCTGTCATCGCCTGGGTTGTAAGCTTATGCTTTACATTGATTATTATAATTAAACACTTAAAAATCAATATTGCTTTACCCAACAATTGGGTGTTATTTAAAAAAGATAGTTCGCCTATTTTAAAAATAGCTTTGCCTTCTGTTTTAGATCCTATGTCATGGCAGCTGACGCAAATTATGATGACAGTGATGATTGTAACTATGGGCGAGCTAGCTTTAGCTACCCGTATCTATACTTTTAACTTGCTGTTTACGGCCATTCTTTATTGTTTTGCTATCAGTGCTGGTGTACAAATTAAGGTGGCTCATTTTATTGGTGCTAAACGATTTGATGAAGCACATGTTCAGCTGATGTTAGGCCTTAAAATTGGACTTGTTGGTTCAATGTTTTTTGTTTTTACATTATTAGGGTTTTCTGAATATTTTTTTAGTATATTCACCGATAACACCGATATTTGGGCTTTAGGGAAATTAATATTATGGGTCGCTATTATGGGAGAGTTTGGCCGCAGTATTAATCTTATTGTAGGCTCTTCATTGCGAGCTTCTGGTGATGCCCGTTATGTGTCAATTGCCGGCTTTATGTTGATGTGGTTCTTTGCCCTGCCTTTAGCTTGGCTTTTAGGGCTTCACTTTGCCTATGGTTTAGTGGGAATTTGGATAGCAACAAGTTTGGATGAGTGTATTCGCGGCGTTATTGGCTTTAAGCGTTGGCAAAGTGGTGTATGGCGAACCAAAGGCATATATGCTGAAGAAGTGCTGGTAAATGAGCCTAGTATTAATGAGCAAATTGATTACCAAGAAGCCAATGATTGCTTTGACACTTTACATACAGATCAAGTGAAAAAATAACCTTAAAATCGTCACAACTTTTATACGAGTCATCAGCTTATACAGCCAATTCTCTAGCTAATGACTAATCGATAAGATAAATATTAAAAGTAACGACGTTAATGATAATATTTTAACGTCGTTATTTAAGCGATGAAGGTTAAGTTTATTTAAACGGTGCTGCCAAAGCAATGATATTATCGAGCCCTAACTTGTCTACAATGACTCTGTTTACATGATAAACACACGCTAGTAATTAGTTAAGCTCTATCTGCTCTTCTCTTTCTGCAAGTTGCTTGGCTTGGTTTATTCTTAACGCCAGATACAAATCAGAATGAACATATATTCCTTCATTGCCAGATTTTATTTCTGCGGTTACAAACCAGGCGAGTAATTGTCGCTTTCTTCCTGCAATTTCTAGGCGTACACCACGCTTTCTAAATATTGTATCTAGATCCGCTAGCATGGCCATTACGCTTAAATCTAAATGGGTAAAGCATGGCACAGCATCAATAATGACACATTCTATATCATCTTTTTGTCTAGCGTATTGCTCTAATAATCTGCGTTTGAAAAAACTCGAATTGAAGTAAGTTAACGGCGAGTTAAAGCGGTAAATAAAAATGCCATCTATAGGTTTGGCTTTATCTGTGGTGTCTAAACTTCTTACAACGCCATTAACATCGACGCCAAGTATATGATCCGTTGGGCGCATTACTGTTCGAATAAATTGAAATAATCCAAGTAAAACTGCCAATGTTATACCAGGTATTACACCAATAAAAAGTACGGCAAACAGTGTTGTTAACGTTAAGTAAAAAGCTTGTCTGTCTTTTGATCTAAGCTTCCAAACAGATTTTAAATCTAAAAGGTGCGCAGAGGCGATAATTAATACGATACCTAATGCAGCACTTGGAATATATTCAAGCGGAGCGGTAATAAAAATAGCGATAATGGCGATAATTATGGCTGCAAGAATAGACACTAGTTGTGTTTTACCGCCGTTAGCGTCATTTACCGCGGTGCGAGATGCAGCACCACTCACAGCAAATCCTTGCGACAGCGCCGAAGCAAAGTTTGCCATACCTAGCGCCATAAACTCTTTATCTGCGTCAATCTCGTATCCATTTTTAGCGGCAAAACTACGTGCGGTAAGCATCAAACTAACAAAGCTCACTATCGCTAAGTTAAGTGCGGGCATGACTAATTCACGAATAATCCCGATATTAAAATCAGGTGCCTTAAATAACGGTAAACCTCCGTCGACAACACCAATGGTTTTTATGTCAAATTGCTCTAAATTTAAAAGCCAGACTAATGTTGTTGCAACAGTAATTGCGATCATAGATGCAGGCCAAGTTGGCTTTACACGTTTAAGTAAAAAATAAATACCAACCGTGAGTAAAGCCATTAATAGCGTAGGAACATGCGCTTGCGCTAGGTAGTTTGGTACGCCACCTAAACGTTCAAGCAGGTATTTTTCGTCAAAAGTAAAACCAAAAATTTTAGAAAATTGACCAACAATAATGGTAATGGCGACACCGTTTAATAGCCCCATCAAAATAGGTTTTGATAAAAAATCAGCCAATACACCAAGTTTAAATCGACTTGCAATTATGCACCAAAAGCCAGTCATAACAGTCATGGTGATAACGAGTTGCCAGTGCTTAACAATATCTCCTGCTGCTAAAGGAGTAACAACAGCGGCAATTACCGCACAAGTTGCTGCGTCAGGCCCAATAATTAGTTGTTTAGACGTGCCAAATAACGCATATATAATCATAGGTAACACGCAAGAATATAAACCAACAGCGGCATTAACACCGGTAAGTTGTGCGTATGCAATAGCGACCGGTAAAGCGACTGCGGCAACTGATAGTGCTGCTTTAGCGTCATCAGCAAACCATGTACGTTCATAATTGAATAACACATTCAAGCCGGGCATGAAATTATATAAACGTGACAACAAAGCTGTTTCCTTAGTGAGCTAATAATGGCTTAATAATAGGGTTATTAGAGTATAAAATATAGTGAAAATACGTACAATATGAATGAAATATATTATTTTGATAATAGGCCATTACACCAGCCTACTTGTATGAATGAATTTAAGTTTACTTATCGAACTCGGTTTGTTGTAAAGAGATATAAAAATTAAGAAAATACCGATAGTAACTGCGCATTATCGGTATTTAAAAGACACCAACATTAACCCTTTATGGTGTAGTAGCCTTTTGTCATTAATGATACGGTAACATCTTGCAAGCTTTCGTTTTTCCAATACCAACCGTGTGAACCTTTAAAAGGCGTAGTAAGTGAACCTTGCATGTTATTTGATGTGGTAATAGAAAAACTTTCAAAATAGCCCGTTTTATCCTCAGCAGGCTCGCCATGAAAATCAAAATAAAGTGCTGTGCCATCAGTTTTCCATTCGTACTCCACATGAGCATGTTTTTCCATGTTTAACTTATATTCTAAGCCCTGACCTGCTGGAATGATAATTTCAATATTATCGGTACGTAGTTCATGATTTTGTTCGCCACGATCAAGCACAATTTCCGGCACTTTTTCTGAAGCTTCGGCTATCGCTGTAAGGCCTAATTTATCCCCAAGTCCTGTGGGGTCTATATTGTATTCTGCCGGTAAAATACAGGTAATAAGCAATATTAACGCTACTAATAGTGCCATAACACCTGCTTTAACCAGTGTTTTAGTCGTATGTACTGGGATATTAAATTCGTTCATGATAAATCCTGATATTATATTCAATTGAGCATTAAAATTTTTTAATTCATTAATAAGCACTAAGCGTGCAATTCAACAAAATTAATTGACAAAGTAACCGGTCAGTTGCAAACCAATTAACATCAGCCCGGCACTCATTAAGGCTGTATTGGTCATTATGGCAAAGCCCAAGTAGCTTGAATGTCGACGCCAAAGATTTAACACTATTAACACCATGGCAAGTGCCAAAAACTGTCCTATTTCAACGCCAATATTAAATGAAATGATATTGGTGATTAAGCCGTCTGTTGGCAGTTGGAACTCTTGTATTTTAGTTGCTAATCCAAAGCCATGAAATAGTCCAAATATACTCACAGCAATTTTTGTATTAGGCTGATAATTAAACAAACGTTTAAAACCGCCTAAATTATCAAAGCCTTTATAGACGACCGATAAACCAATAATTGCATCAATTATATAAGGGTTTATCGCAATGTTACCAAACACTCCATAAAGTAAAGTTATACTGTGTCCTAGTGTAAATAGGCTTACATATAACAGCACATCTTTACTGCGAAACAAAAAGAATACGACACCGACTAAAAATAATAAATGATCGTAGCCCGTTAACATGTGTTTCGCGCCAATATAAATAAACGGAAATATGGCGGAGCCTTGGTTAGCTTCTAAAAACTGTTTGGTGGCGTCGTCTACGCCGTGTGCTAGTAATGAAAATGATGTGAATGAAGCTATGACTATCAGTAGCGTATAGATAAATTTATTGCTGATATTCTTCAATGAGTGTTCCTTGTTTGTATAATTATTTAAGCAGTACTACAACGAATGCAATACTATATTTGTATCTAAAAGGAATATGCTAAATAATAGTTATATTATTAACTTTATTATTGATAATCATGAACAATACTCCGCAATTGATCAGCTTAGTTGACCTTGCTATCGCTTTTATTCCCGTTGTTATCGCATTATGTTTTTTATATTTATGGTCTTTAAATGTAAAACAAGCAAGCTATGCTATTGCTCGGATGTTAATACAGTTATTACTTATTGGCTACGCCCTTAGCTATATATTTTTCTCTGATAATGTTTGGCTTATATCGACTATATTAATCGCAATGGTTGGGATTTCTTGTTGGATAGCCTTACGCACCCTGCCCACTTACCGTTTACTGCTATTCAAGCAAGGTTATATTGCCATTATTTGTGGTGGTGGTTTTACTTTAGTCTTTATCACTCAAGGCGCATTAGCAATAACGCCATGGTATCAAGCACAAATTATTATCCCATTAGCTGGCATGATATTCGCCACCGCAATGAATAGTATTAGTTTATGTGCTGAGCGTTTATTTTCTGAAATGAACAATGGGGTACCTTACCATCAAGCAAGAAAGAATGCGCTTAATGCGGCAACGATACCCGTTATAAACACTCTATTTGCTGTTGGTTTAGTCTCAATACCTGGCATGATGACAGGGCAAATACTCTCAGGTGTTTCACCTTTAATCGCCGCTAGGTATCAAATTATTGTTATGTGTATGATTTTTGCCTCAGCCATAATATCGTCAGTGATATTTTTAATCTTATCTGAAAAAACAGTAAAGTTAATCACAAACCCGAATTCAAACCCATAGCATTAAGTACTTAGTTTCATATGGTACTAAAAATTGATAAAAATACCAAAAGGAACTACAATAACTTTATCAGTAGATAGAGGGCTATTATATGACAGTTTCAAATTATCAAAATAAACCCCAAAAAATCAGCAGTTCAGTGGCATTTAAACTGGGTAGCAATATTTTAGAAAAATGGCGATGCAGTGCAAGCGATAAACAAGCCATTCTAGGGTTAACTAAAAGTAGCTATTATCGATTTCAAAATAATGAAAGTGCTACGCTGTCTAACGATCAATTAGAGCGTATTAGTTATATCGCAAACATACATCAAGCATTAAAAATGGTTTTCTCTAACCCGGACAATGTTTATGGCTTTATGGCGATGAAAAATGATAACCCGTACTTTAATGGTAACTCACCGTTATCACTTATTTCGACGGGAAAATTTGGCACCTTATACGAAGTGTTTAAACGAATAGACGCTATGCGTAACGGTCAATGGTAACGTGAAAGTACCTTCTAAAATAATAAAGCTTAAAAACAAAGTGACATTTAGGTTGGTCAATTCAAAGTTCCCGCCTATTACACTTTTTGATGATGTAATAAGCTCTGATCATTTTGAAGCGGTTTATGCCATTCAAGCGTTAACTAACCCTAGAATTTTAAATGAACTTGGTAACTTATCACTGCTTTCAACCCAAGAAATCCCGTTCGGTATTGACGGTGTTAACTATGTTACAGCCCCTTTTACTCATATAAATGTTGATGGTTCACGTTTTAGCAATGGTGACTTTGGCGTACTTTATCTTGCAGACACTGTTGATACCGCGATTAAAGAAACGCTTTATCATCAAGAGAAATACTTTCAAAACATAACTGGCTTGCATTACGACACGGTAGATATGCGCTGCTTAAAAGTCACCTTTAGCGCTAATGTTGCTGATTGTTCAAAAGTTGAAGGAATTAGTGAGTCTGACAGTTATGTACAGCCAAGAATACTTGGCGCACAGCTTAAAAAAAATAGTCAGCAAGGTTTTCAATATCAGTCTGTAAGAAATCAAGGTGCTACTTGTTGGGGGCTTTTTTCACCTATTCATGTCTCTGCCGCTATTCAAACGAAACATTTTGAGTTTATTTTTGACGGAAATTCAATAGCCAAAGTTAGAGAGCTTGTAAGTAATTGATTGAGTAAATATATGTCAGAAATTAAATCTTTAAATGATAAGTATTGATAAATATATCAAACCTATTAAC
>NZ_JACGWF010000001.1:0-116642 GCF_014077595.1 Colwellia sp. 6M3
GATGATGCAACACGTGATGTTTCAGACTGGCTTAAATGTGAATATATGCAAGATCATGTTGGTGATACATTTACTGGTGTTATATCGACTGTAACTAACTTTGGTTTATTTGTACGTTTAGCTGACTTACACATTGAAGGCTTAGTACATATTACCTCGTTAGGCCATGACTATTATCATTTTGATGATGTACGCATGTGTTTAACAGGCGAAAATACGGGTGCTAAGTATCATATTGGCGACACGGTAGAAGTACAAGTTGCAGCGGTTAATCTTGATGAGAAAAAAATTGATTTAGCACTCGCTGGTGCTAATGCTGTTATCAAACGTGCAAAACCACAAACGAAAAGCAAAAGCTCAGATAAGCATAAACGCGGTAAACGCTCTGCAGGTCAATCAGCATCAGAAGACGCAAAAGCGAGTTTTGATGAAAAAGCTCAGCCAGCTAAAAAACCAGCTAAAGCCGGCGATAAAACTACAACAAAAGCTAAGAAGCGCAAGGCGAGAAAAAAGCGTCCAGGTAAAAATGCTCGCAAAGCCGTTGATTAACTTATTAATGGTGAAATTATAACGGATTGCTTGGCACTTATGTCGTCAGTTTACGTTGTCGCCAGTTAACCTAATAAAGCCCGTCTAGATTGTAACTTATTTAGCTGCAAAGACATGTTATACCAAGTCTTCACGAAATAAGTTGAGTTGGTAAAAAGTAACTAATAGAGAAAGAATTAAATTTATGGCAAAGCAAGAAGAGTTAGTCATTGGCATTCATGCCGTAAAAGCCTTGATGGAACACGCACCAGAAAGGTTTATCGAGTTATGGTTGCTCAAAGGTCGTGATGATGACCGTTTAATGCCTATTATTAATTTAGCGCAAGAGTACGGTATCCTTGCGCAAATGGCGAATCGTAAAGTACTTGATGATAAAAGTGAAGGTGAACAGCATCAAGGTGTTGTTGCTCGTGTTAAGCCTGGTAAAGTTTTCACTGAAGCCGACTTAGAAGACATTCTTGCAGAAGCTGAACGTAAAGAACAAGCGCCATTTTTGCTGATACTTGATGGTGTAACTGATCCTCATAACTTAGGTGCATGTTTGCGAAATGCTGATGCAGCGGGTGTACAAGCGATTATTGTTCCAAAAGATAATGCTGCGCGTTTAACCGCAACTGTTCGTAAAGTGGCAGTTGGAGCTGCTGAAAGTGTGCCATTAGTGCAAGTAACCAATTTATCAAGAACCATGAAAGCATTGCAACAAATGGGTGTATGGATTATCGGTACTGCCGGTGAAACCGATACTTGCCTATATGACGTAAAGTTATCCGGCCCAATGGCATTAGTTATGGGCGCAGAAGGTAAAGGTATGCGCCGTTTAACACGCGAAAATTGTGATCAACTGGTTAAATTACCTATGGCAGGCAGTGTGTCTAGTTTGAACGTATCGGTAGCAACGGGTATCTGTTTATTTGAGATAGTACGTCAACGAATCGTGAGTTAACGCACAAAACTAATGAAAGCAAAGTAAGCTGAAACTTATTTTATTTAAGATAGCCTAAGCTTACTCTGCATTTTTTAAAGATATCCTTAAGCATAATGCTTATTTATTCGAGTTAACGACTAAAACACTCACCTCTCCACTTCATTTATCTCTCTCCAATATAAATTTAACCATTTTTGGCTAGATTATCTGCTTAATATAATATGCCAAGTGAATGAATATTAAGTTTAAATTGCTTTAAATAAACTATATGAAGCATCTTCTTGCCTTTTTTGCTGATTTTCCCTACAATACGCGTCCTTAATTCAGCCTGAACTTTTGTTCCTTGCCTCAACTGGTGTTGGCTGAGCCAGACAATGAGGCTACAACCGTAAGGAGCTCGTAATGCGTCATTACGAAATCGTATTTATGGTTCACCCTGACCAGAGTGAACAAGTACCAGCTATGATTCAGCGTTACAGTGACATCGTCACTAATGCTGAAGGCAAAATCCACCGTCTTGAAGACTGGGGCCGTCGCCAATTAGCTTACCCAATCAATAAATTGCACAAAGCACACTATGTTTTAATTAACATTGAAGCGCCACAAGCCGTTATTGATGAATTAGAAACTTCTTTCCGTTATAACGATGTTGTTATACGTAACATGATCATGCGCACTAAAGACGCGGTTACTGAAGCTTCAGCTATGGCTGTTGCTAAAGAAGACCGTCGTGATGAGCGTCGCGAAGTGAAGAAAGACGTTACTGACGCACCAGCTACTGAAGTATCAGATGTTGAAGCACCAGCTGCCGAAGCACCAAAAGAAGAAGCTGCGAGCGAAGAATAAGTAACCTGTGACCGTTCCTCTACCTATGAATAATAGTATAGAGAATTGCTTAGTATTGACCGGACATGTGGTAAAGCCACCTAAAACGTCAACTAGCCCAGCGGGTATTCAGCACTGTCAGTTTTCAATGGACCACAAGTCTATACAAAATGAAGCAGGCATGAACAGACAAGCGTTTGTTCGAATACAAGTTGTTGCAACCGGCAAAGTGTCACAACACTTAACTCGTGATTTAATTGAAGGCTGTAATGTTAAAGTGACTGGTTTTATAAACCGTCATGAATCTAGAAACGGTAATCCGCTTTTAGTATTACATGCCCAACAAATTGAAATGATTTAATTTAGGCTATACCTATTTATCGGTGATTTTCACCTGAAGAAAGTAAGCCATTTTAGGAGAAATCCATGTCTCGTTTTTTTAGACGTCGTAAGTTCTGCCGTTTTTCGGCGGAAGGTGCTGCTGCAATCGATTATAAAGATACAGCTGTACTAAGAAACTACATCACTGAAAGTGGTAAAATTGTTCCTAGCCGTATTACTGGTACAAGTGCTAAATATCAACGTCAACTTGGTCGTGCGATCAAGCGTGCTCGTTACTTAGCATTATTACCATATACTGATTTACATAAGTAACCTAATAAGGGGTTTTGAAAATGGAAGTAATACTTCTTGATAAAATCGCCAAATTAGGCGGCCTTGGTGACAAGGTAACAGTTAAATCTGGTTACGCTCGTAACTTTTTATTACCAAAAGGCAAAGCTGTTTTTGCCTCTAAAGCAAACGTTGAGCACTTTGAAGCTCGTCGCGCTGACTTAGAGAAAAAATTAGCTGAGCAACTTAGTGCTTCTGAAGCACGTGCTGCTAAATTAACTGAATTA
This sequence comes from Colwellia sp. 6M3, assembly GCF_014077595.1. NCBI lineage: Bacteria > Pseudomonadati > Pseudomonadota > Gammaproteobacteria > Alteromonadales > Colwelliaceae > Colwellia > Colwellia sp. 6M3. Next base: position 3,199 of record NZ_JACGWF010000001.1, read on the forward strand.
GCTGAAATCACTATCGCTTCTAAAGCTGGTGATGAAGGTAAATTATTCGGTTCAATTGGTACACGTGATATTGCTGATGCAATCACTGAAGCTGGTGTTGAAGTTGTTAAAGCTGAAGTACGTTTACCATTAGGTAGCATTCGTGAAACAGGTGAATTCGATATCGTAATTCACGTGCACAACGATGTAGATGCAACAATTAAAGTTGTTGTTATTGCTCAAGCTTAATCGCTGCTAGTAATCGTATGATAAAAACCTGAATTCGTCATGAATTCAGGTTTTTTTATGCAAAAAATAAAGTCGTATTATGATCAATACTTCTATTGAAAGTTAATGTTAAGGTTAATGACTCACACATTTGAAAATCAACATAGCGCTAGGTAGAACTCATAAAAGTTTTTAGCAATCTAAATAAATCCGCGTATTTATACTACACTTGAATAAATGTGGAAATTAAAATAAGAATTTCAAAATGATAAATACTAAGGAAAGTTAGAAAATGGATGCTTTGCTACGGAGTGCCAATGTTATCAAAGGTTAATCTACACGAAAAACTCACCGTTAAAACACTATTTTTTTCGATAGTCATGCTTTATATCTTAGTGTGTCTGTTTTCTATTGTGGCTGTCTATCAAACGCAAAATAGCCAGCATAATACGATAGAAGCATTAATACTTAACGATCAACAATTACTTAACTTGGCCAGTACGCCTGCTGTACCTAATAGTGTAATTGGTCGATTAGTAATGACAAATGAAACAAGCTCTCGTTTGCTACCGATAGCGAATAGTCGCTGGTACTTAAGTTTTCAGCATCCTATTTATGTGGTGTTTTCTTCTTATTTATTCTGGATATTTACTTTAGTGTTACTTTTAAATGGGGGATTGCTATATAAGAAATTTAAACAGCAACTGGTGATTAATTTTAAACCCCTAAAAGCTTTAGAAAACTGGGCTAACTTATCGATAATTCAAGGTACGTCAAGCAAAATTGATATTGACCATTCATTAAAAGAAACTTACGCGATTACGTCAGCCATCCATCAATTACAGCAGCAAATTAATGACAACATTGAAAGTGACACCGCATGGGATCAAAGTATTAGGTCAAGTGCTTTGCTTGATCAAGAAACCCGAATAGGCAACCGAGCATTTTTCGATAATAGATTACAAGCATTTCTCAAAGAAGAAGAAGTTCAAGGCGCTGTACTTTTAATCCAATTTAAAGAAATTGAACTAGTGCAAAACCTGCATGGCTATCAACAGGCTTTATCACTTTTATTAACCTTAATTCAAGTCACTAAAAATAGACTACAAGGGCAACCTAGTTATTTTCTTGCACGACATAGTGATTATGAATTATCCCTATTACTTCCCAATTTTTTTGTGCAAGAAGTTGAACAGTTAGCAGGGAGGTTAATCAAAAATTTTCAAACAGTCGTCAAACCTGTAGGAATTAGCCAAGAAGAGTTTGTTCATATTGGTATTAGCTATTTTGGTCATGATCAGGTGCCTTATCAGATAATGTCAGAGGCGGATATGGCACTGCGCTCAGCACAGTTACAAGGGCCATCGCAGTGGTTTATGTTTGAAGCTGGAGAGTTAGCAGCCGTAAAAGCAAAAGGCTCACTCAAGTGGCGAACTTTTCTTAATGCCGCGATACAAGGTAATAGGTTTGTTATTTTTTTTCAGCCTGTTATTGCGAGCGATAATGCAGAAGTTTTGCATCATGAAGTTTTATCTAAGGTTAGGGATAAAAACGGTGCTCTGATAAATGCGCGCGTTTTCTTTCCCATGGCTAAAAAGTGTGGCTTAACCGTTCAAATAGATTTACTTATTCTTGAACAGGTATGTCGTGTTTTAGCACATGAACAAGATCAGCAATACAGTTGCAGTATTAATGTTTCTATAGACTCACTACTTTCAGCAGGGTTTGCTGATAAATTTATAGCAATAGCGCAACAGTTTCCTGCGGTTAAAGATAAGCTAATGATTGAAATAAGCGAGTACCAATTAGTCAGTCATATATCTGAGTTAGCTTCGACGTTAACCACTTTACATATTGCCGGTGTGAAAATTATTGCTGATAAGGTTGGGCAATATGTAGTAAGCGCTCACTATATTAATGTATATCCAATATATGCGATGAAGTTACATCGAAGTATTGTGATAGATATAGATAAAAAAGTGGAAAACCAGGTGTTTATCCAAAGTTTAAAAAAACTAGCAGAAGCGAAAAATATGCCGGTGTATGCGTTAGGTGTTGAAAACAAGTCGGAGTGGCGAACACTGTTACAACTTGGTGTAAAAGGAGGCCAAGGACACTTTTTTACCGAACCGGTGGCGCAGGTAGCAAAGGCCATTCATCTTGGTTAAGTAAGCCACGTTCGAACATCCCTGCTAAACCTTGTAGACCACCTGTGTGTAATAATACAATTCGGTGATGCTCAGGAAAGTAACCTGACGCTATAAGGTCTAGCAGCGCTAAAATCATTTTACCTGAATATATCGGCTCAAAGTCTATGCCAACTATATGACTAAAAGCACGAATTCTGTCAGCATCAATTTGGCTGAATTTGGCATACCCTCCTCGGTGAAATTCATGTGCTATGCGCCAATTACTACTTTGCTTTATTTGATTAGGTAATAATGAAAGCACCGCTTGCTCTAAATAATGTTGTTGTTTTAGAACAGCAATCCCTAGTAAGTTGTGTTTACATTTGTCACCCATTATAAGGCCAGCAAGGGTTCCGCCACTGCCAACGGGTGTCATAAGTGTATCAAACTCACTTTGCTGGCTTAGCTCTTCAATAACTTCACTGACACCACATAGCGCCAATGCATTACTTCCCCCTTCAGGGATAATAAAATGATCTGGGTATTGTTGCTGCAATTGCTTTAAGTAAGTTTCATCATCTCGCATGCGATAGGTCTTTCGGTCAACAAATTTTAATTGCATGTTCCAATGTTTTGCCCACGCTAAAGTGTAATTATTCTGACTACTTTCCTCGCCTCGTATAATGCCAATAACAGGTAAGCCATGGTCAAAACAGGCAAATGCACAAGCATGAATATGATTGGAAAAACAGCCTCCAAAAGTAATAACGCCTTTAGCGCCAATAGATTTAGCGTGCAGTATGTTGTGTTTTAATTTACGCCATTTATTACCTGAAATAATATTATGAATAAGATCGTCACGTTTAATTTGTACATTTAATTTATGTTGAGTAAAAACTGGATGAGTAATCGTTTGTAAAACTGAGAAAGTAGACATAAGTTTTGTAACTCAAAATAATGAAGTAATTAAAACACTTGCACCGAAAAGAGAATCAGCGATAATGGCTTTATGGTCAAAGATAACTAAGATAATAATATCGCTTAATGACAATTATTACACGGATCAAAAATATTTTCTCATCAGTGAAATCAACTGAATTAATTGGTGTCGCTTTACGACAGCATTCAATTAGCTATTTTGCTAAAAAAAGCAATGGCATTAAGAGTAAGGTTGTTGAAAACAAAGGTAATTCAGTCGTTAATGCGCTGAAAAAATTACTGAGTACTCAATCGTTTTCAGGCCAATGTCAATTGGTGCTAACACATGCCCATTCACAAATAGTTCAAGTAGATAAACCCAAAGTACCAGACGCTGAAATGAATGCAGCATTAAAATGGCAAATTAAAGACCTGGTCAGTATTTCACCGGAAAATATGATTTTAGATTATTTTGATGGTCCAACACTTGCCGGTGGACATGAAAAAATTAACGTTGTATGTGTCCCTAAAAATGACTTGATTGAATTGGTAGCAACCATTAGCGGTGAAAACTTAAGCATTGGCTGTATTACTACTGAAGAATTTGCTTTTGCCAGTTTACTCCCCATACAACAAGATGCCGTTTTACTCGTTTGCCAACAACCTAATGAAGAAATAAACCTGTTAATTGTTAAGAACGGACAGCTTTTCTTTAGTCGACGCTTACGCGGTTTTGCTCAAATTGCCACTAAAACTGAAGACGAATTAAGCATGGGTGTTATAGACGCTTTAAGCTTAGAAATTCAACGCTCTACCGACTACTTTGAACGACAATTAAAGCAAGCTCCTATTAAAGCGATTGAAATTTTACTGCCCGTTGAACAAGAAGCTTTTTTAGCACGTAAATTGGCAGAGAACACCAATGTAGAAGTTAAGTTGTTTGCTATGGCTACTTCGCTTGAAAACTTTCGAGGTAGTGCTGTAGCTGTTGGGGCTACACAGTTAAACTTTATGGAGCCAAATTAAAATGGCTAAACATTCAATCAACTTATTGCAGGCTGGCCTGTTACCAACAAAAGCGTTATGGTCACTAAATCGTGTTGTCGCAGTATGGGGTATAACTTTGGTGGTAATGCTCGGCATAATATTTATTGTTCAATTGCAGGTCAATAATGTTAAAGCTGAGTTTGAAAGCGTTAATTCAATCAATACTGCTAAAACAACAGAATTAAAGAGTTTAGAGTCTGCTATTAGTAATAATCGTCAAGATTCTAAATTACTCGCACAGCTAAATACAATTAAGCTTGTGATTGCCAATAAAGAGCATTTACATAAGCAGTTAACCGATCCAACAAAAACCTATAGTGCTGGCTTTTCAAGTGCGATGATAGAGTTAGCTGCATTACATGACAAAAATATTAGTTTACAAAGAGTTAGTATTGGCAATGGGAATATGACCTTTTCGGGAATTGCTAGAACACCAGATGCAGTTCCTCATTGGCTTTCTGGCTTTGAATCATCAACATTCCTTTCAGGCAAACGCTTTATTAATTTTTCTTTAACTGAAAATGAGCAAAAACTAACTGAGTTCGTTGTTAGCTCTGCACCAACTAAAGGAGAGTAGAGTTATGTCGCAGTGGTTAACTTATAGTGAAAAATTCAATAATACGACACCTCGAGAGCAGTATTTAATTATAGCGTCAGGCTTAGTGGCCATCGTTTTTATTTTATATAGTTTATTTTTAGATGAGCCTATTCAAAACATTGAACATTTAAGTGACCAAGTAACTATAGCCAAACAAGATAACGAAAATAAAAGCAATTCTATTCAAATTTTAGAGCAGGCGTTGCGTGAAGACCCAAATATTGCCTTACAAAAAGAGTTATCTCAATATCAGGCTAAGCTGGGAGATGTTGACGAAAAATTACTTGAATTAACCTCAGACTTAATTGACCCCATTCAAATGCGTTACGCCTTGATCAAATTACTCAAATTACAAAAGGGCGTTAAATTACTTTCATTTGAAGTGATGCCGGCAACGCCTGTAACTGAAAACAAAGCTGAAGCCGATAAAACGGATGAAAAAGATAGCATAACGTCAGTTAACGCCAGTCCTAAAAAGTCGCCGCCGAAGCAATTACGTTTATATCGACATGGGATAAAAATTAAGCTTCAAGGTCAATATTTTGAATTAAAAGATTACTTAACCCAATTAGAAAGTTTATCTTGGAAGTTTTTTTGGCAAGAATTTGATTATCAATTAAAAACGTATCCAGTGAGCGAACTTGAAATTGAAATCTATAGTTTAAGCACATCACAGGAGTTTATCGGTGTATAAAGTCATGTTCGTTTTATGCTTACTATTTGTGTCCAACTATGTAAATAGTCAGCAAACTGATCCAACCAGACCTTTTGGCGCGATAGCATCCGCCAATAGCAATGAAAAAAGTACCACTTTAGTTTTACAGTCAATTATCGAAAGCAATAATAAAAGAAAAGCAATTATCAATGGCCAGGTACTTAATGTTGGTGATAAATACAATGGCTTTAACTTGATTACAATTAGTAAGAATGGGGTGGTGTTAGATTCACCACAGGGTAGAATGGAATTATCATTATTTTCAGGTGTAATAGCGAACTCAAAATGAATAAAAAAATTACAAATAAAAAGCACCAAATGAAATTATTATGCTGCTCAGCGGTTATCGCACTCGTAGGTTGTCAGTCAGCGCCGAAACCACCAACGGATGTAACACAAGCATTAGATAAAGCCATTGCGCAAGCGGAACAACCAACCGCACCTAAGCCACTGCAAGCTTTACCAAACTCTGTTCGCCAAGAGCTTATGCAAAAAGAAATTCAACAAGCTCGTCATGGCCTATTGGCAGAAAAACGTTTAGAAATAGCAGCTAGCGGTGTGGCAGCAGATCAATTTTTTGCTGCAATAGTCGATGACTCGCCATACAGTATCGCCGTGCACCCAGAGGTAAGCGGCAACATCACACTGAATTTGAAAAATGTCACCCTAGATGAAACACTCGACGTAGTTGAATCACTTTATGGATATGATATTCGTCGAGAAGGGCGTGTAATTCAAGTTTATCCCGCAGGTATTCGTACTGAAACTATTCCTTTAGATTACTTGTACGTAAAACGCCGTGGTATTTCTAGTACCAGTATAAATTCAGGCGGTGTTTCTGAAAATGATCCAAACAGTAGTAACTCTAGCAACAATAACAACAGTAACAACAACAATAATAATAGTGGCGGCAGTAGCAACGGACAAAATGGCAACAGTAATCAAAGCAGTAGTAGTGGTGTAAACATTTACACCGAAAATGAGTCGGACTTTTGGACTGAATTAAAAGAAACACTTACCGCCTTAGTTGGCGATGAGAATGGCCGCTCTGTTATTGTTTCTCCTCAAGCAGGCCTAGTAACTATTAAGGCGCTACCTGGTGAAATAGCCGCTGTTAAACGCTTTATTGAAAGCACCGAAGAGCACCTACGTCGTCAAGTTATTATTGAAGCGAAAATTATGGAAGTCACCTTAAATGATGATTACCAGCAAGGTGTTAAGTGGGACCAAGTATTAGGACACATTGAAAGTACAGATATTGGTTTTTCTACAACCGGTAATATTATTGGTAATACTATCTCTTCTGCAGTGGGCGGTGTTACAAGTTTGAGCTTTTTAAATAAAGACTTCAGCGGTGTGATCGACTTATTATCCACGCAGGGCAATGTTCAAGTACTTTCTAGCCCAAGAATTACGGCGACAAATAATCAAAAAGCTATTATTAAAGTGGGTGAAGATGAATATTTCGTTACCGATGTTTCTAGCACTACCACTACCGGCACCTCAACCACCACCACGCCAGAAATTGATTTGACCCCTTTCTTCTCTGGTATAGCCTTAGATGTAACGCCGCAAATTGATGCAAATGGTGAAGTTATTTTACACATTCACCCTTCAGTGACGATAACGGATGAGCAAACTAAAACTATTAGATTAAGCGACCAAGATATTATATTGCCACTAGCACAAAGTAGCGTCAGAGAGTCGGATACTATTATTCGCGCAAGATCAGGCGAAATTGTGGTTATTGGCGGTCTGATAGAAACACGCAAAGTTGATATAGAGTCTAAAACACCTTTCTTCGGTGATATTCCTATTATGGGGGCATTGTTTAAGAGCAAGAGTGAATCTGTTCAAAAGAAAGAACTCGTTATTTTGCTGAAGCCTGTTGTGATTGGCCATGATACTTGGAAAAATCAGTTACAAGATGCACGTGCATTGTTAAAGCAGTGGTTTCCAGAAGATGCAGATGCAAGCACAAGCAATAATTAAGTTGTAACTTATGTATTTGTACCATTTTGGTTTAAGGGAACTCCCATTTACCCTGACCCCAAATACCAGTTTTTATTTGGGGTTAGAGTCTCACAATGAGGCTCTTGCGGTACTACTTACAGCGTTAAAAACAGGTGAAGGTTTTATCAAGGTTGTCGGTGAAGTCGGCACGGGTAAAACCTTGTTGTGTCGAAAGTTACTGAATGAAATTCCAGAGCACTTTGTCACTGCTTATATTCCAAATCCGTATTTGAAACCTGATGAATTACGACGTGCGGTAGCGGTTGAGTTAGGTGTAAAACAAGCCCAAAGCATGTCACTACAACTGCTAACTCAACGTATTCAGCAAAGATTATTGGAATTACATATTAGAGGTCATTCTGTTGTGCTAATTCTTGATGAAGCACAAGCTTTACCTTCTGAAAGCCTTGAAGCATTAAGGTTGTTTACTAATCTTGAAACTGAAACTCGAAAATTATTACAAGTGGTTTTATTTGCTCAACCAGAATTAGATGAAAGATTAGCCGAAAAAGCGTTTAGGCAGTTAAAACAACGCATCACATTTTCTTATAAACTACGTGCAATGAACGCTCGTGAAGTTGATTATTATATTCAACATAGATTACAAGTTGCTGGTCATAAGGGCGTTAATTTATTTAGCCATTCATTAGCCCATAAAGTCGCTAAAATCAGTGGTGGTATCCCTAGATTGGTTAATATTATTTGTCATAAAATGTTAATGCTGGGCTATGGTCAAGGTAGTTATGTATTGACCAAAAAGCATTTAAATTCTGCAATACAAGATACCGAAGGTTTGCAACTAAGCTCGTCGAAAAAGGTTTATTTATTTAGCCTATTGCTCGTTGCAATTTTTGTGGGTTTATACTTTTCATGGGATATTTTTGGGTTGCTAGTATGAGTGTAATAAACCAAATGTTAAAGGACTTAGACAAACGTCAAAGCGAACAACAAGATAATGCTAACGTTTCTGTGCCGGTAACAGTGAAAAATTCAACAACAAAAATTATACTGATTACTGTTGCTGTTATTGTAATCATAAATATTATTGGTATGTTCGGCTGGCAACTTTACAGTGAGAACACACAATTAAAATTACAGGCACAACAAAAAAAGGCATTTACTGTTCAGCCTAATACGACAATAGCCAAGCCAAATGTTGACACTAACGTTAATAAAGAGCCGGTACTTAAGCCTTCAAATCAGACAAAAACAACTGAGTCTGTAGTTGAAAGAAATCACAGTATACAAGTGATACCCGATACCATAGCAACTGAGATTAGTGACAAAAGTAATACCTTTGTCACTAAAAGCTCAAGCGAAGTAGCAAATGTAAATAACTCAAATAACTCAAATTATTTAGAAGCCAAGATACTAGAAAAAGATGACACGGTTGTTATTGTCGCACCGCTTGAGACAATTAAAAAAGCTGTTCAACCTGAAAGCTTGAGTGTATCGATGCCAGTTAAAGTTAAATCAAGCTTAACCATTTCACGTACACAATTATCACCAAAAGCGTTAGCAGCCAATAAAATTTCTCAAGCTGAAAAAGCAATGGAACGCAATGATATTGCTAAAGCTGAGTCGTTATTTGAAGAAATATTAATGGTAATGCCAACTCATGAAACCGCGCGTAAACAACTTGCCGCTTTGTGGTACGGAAAAAAATATTATCAAGATGCAATTAACTTGTTGTCGCAAGGTATTGCCTTAGAGCCGCAAGCAGAGGAAATGCGCTTGATGAGTGCTAGGATTTACTATGAACAAGGTCAAGCAAGACCCGCATATAACATTTTAAAGCCGGTAAGTCGTAGTAATAGTTCAGAAGTACAAACGTTGTTAGCTAATGTGTCTGCAGAGTTAAACGAACACGAAGATGCCATTTTTGCATATCGCCAACTGATATCACTGCAACCAGAAGTTGGTCGATGGTGGTTAGGTGTAGCAGTTTCATTAGATAGTCTTGGAAAGTTTGTACCTGCAAGAGATGCATACAAACAATCTATAGCACGTAATAATTTATCAACAAGTGCGATGCAATTTGCTCAACAGCGCCTGATAGAGTTAGGAGAATAATATGGCAGCACCTAAATTAAAAATGCGTTTGGGCGATTTACTTGTTCACGAACACATTATTAGTAATGAACAACTTATGCAGGCGTTAAATAGCCAAAAAACCAGTGGTAGAAAGCTTGGCGATACCTTAATTGAGTTAGGGCATATTAGTGAACGTCAATTGTTAGAGTTTTTTGCCCAACAACTTGATGTACCATTTTTAGATATAAGCCAGCGCAGAATTTCTTCTGAAGTTGCTTTGTTATTACCTGAAGTTCACGCACGACGTTTGCGCGCTATTATTATTGAAGACCAAGGCGACTCTGTACTCATTGGTATGAGTGATCCGGCAGATTTAAGTGCACTCGATCAGCTTGAACAGATGTTAGCGCCAAAACGTTTGAAACTTGCGGTTGTAATGGAATCGCAGCTTTTTAATGCCTTTGATGGTTTATATCGTCGTACTGCGGATATTGAATCTTTTGCTAGTCAACTTGAAGAAGAATACGATCAAAGTAGCGACTTTGATTTATCAAATAACTTTCTAGAAGAAGGCGGAGATGCAACGGTTGGGAAGTTATTACAATCAGTCTTCGAAGATGCTGTGCAAATGCGTGCATCTGATGTTCACATTGAACCAGATGAAAAAGCCTTACGTATTCGACAACGTATTGATGGTGTTTTACAAGAAAATATTTTAAAAGAGAATAAAATTGCCTCAGCGATGGTTTTACGCTTAAAACTGATGGCAGGTTTAGATATATCTGAGAAACGTTTACCTCAAGATGGCCGGTTTAACTTGAAAATCAATGGTCATAATATTGATGTTCGTATGTCTACAATGCCCGTGCAATACGGTGAGTCTGTGGTTATGCGTTTGCTTGATCAGTCAGCAGGTTTATTGTCGTTAGACGAAACGGGTATGCCTGAACATTTTGTGAAACGTATTCGTCATCAAATATCACGTCCACACGGCATGGTGTTAGTTACAGGTCCTACCGGTAGTGGTAAAACAACCACCTTATATGCAGCATTAAGTGAACTTAATAAATCAACTAAGAAAATTATTACAGTTGAAGACCCTGTAGAGTATCGTTTACCACGAGTTAATCAGGTACAAATTAACAGTAAAATTAACCTCACCTTTTCTAGTGTTTTACGTACCGCTTTACGACAAGATCCAGACATTTTGATGGTAGGTGAAATGCGAGACAAAGAAACCGTAGAAATAGGTTTGCGAGGCGCATTAACCGGTCACTTAGTGTTATCAACGCTACATACAAATGACGCAATTACCAGTGCTTTACGTCTATTAGATATGGGCGCAGCAGGTTTCTTAGTCGGGAGTTCATTGCGAGCAATTATTGCCCAACGATTGGTGCGTAAAGTGTGTGATAGCTGTCGCCAAGTTTATCAACCTGATGATCAAGAGTTGATGTGGTTATCAAATTTAGTTGATGAAGATGTTAAAGCAATTGAATTCAGTCATGGACGCGGTTGTCAAACATGTCAATACAGTGGTTATAAAGGCCGTATTGGTGTTTTTGAGTTATTAGAAATGAATGAGCCGATGATGGCCGCTTTAAAACGTGACGATACCGAGGCTTTCACTCAAGCCGCTAAACAGCATCCTGAATTTAGACCTTTAGCATTAGCAGCATTTGACTATGCTAAGCTAGGAGTTACCAGTGTTGAAGAAGTACTTAGGTTAGTAGAAACAATTGACGTCACAGGATAAGCAATAACATTATGCCAGCATTTAATTATATTGGGCGAGATGCCAGCGGTACCCAAGTTAAAGGCGCTATTGAAGCGGCAGACTCTACTATGGTTGCCGAGCAATTATCTCGTAAGCGCATTATTCCAATATCAATTGAAAGCGCCAGTAAAGCAACAGATGCTGTGGCTTCTCAAAATATCGACTTAAACGATCTGCTTGGCTTTAATCAAGTAACACTTGATGATTTAATCGTTTTTTGTCGACAAATGTATGCTCTAGTTAAGTCAGGTGTGCCTATTTTAAGAGCCATTAAAGGTATGGCTGAATCGAGTACTTCAGTGAAGCTAAAGTCAGCATTAAATGACATTTCTTCACAGTTAGAAGGCGGTTTTCCGCTTTCAACTACCTTGCATAAACACCCGAAAATATTCACGCCTTTATTTGTCTCTTTGGTTCATGTGGGTGAAAACACGGGTAACCTTGATGATGCATTTTTAAAGCTTGCAGGCTATTTTGAGCGTGAACAAGAAACCCGTAAACGCATAAAAACAGCATTGCGCTACCCTAGTTTTGTTTTAATTGCGTTAGTTGCTGCTTTAGTTATTTTGAATATTTTTGTTATTCCAACTTTTGCTAATATGTTTAGCAAATTGGGCGCTGATTTACCTTGGGCGACAAAAATGTTGATTGGTAGCTCAAACTTTTTTCTAGATTATTGGCCTCATATGCTGATTGCTAGTGTTGTTGGTTATTTCTCTTTAAGAAACTACTTGAGAACACCTTCTGGTATGTACTTATGGGATAAAAGAAAATTAAAACTACCCGTTGTAGGCGGGGTAATAGAGCGCTCTATTTTGTCACGTTTTGCTCATAGCTTTGCTATTATCTTAAGGGCAGGTGTGCCAATGACCTCAGGATTGTCGCTTGTTGCTGATGCTGTCGATAATACCTATATGCGAGAAAAAATCATGGCCATGCGAGGCAGTATTGAAAGTGGTGAAAGTTTATTGCGCTCAGCGGTTACCAGTACATTATTCACCCCGTTAGTACTGCAAATGATTGCGGTTGGTGAAGAAACAGGCCGTGTAGATGAGTTGTTAGCAGAAGTTGGTGATTATTATGAACGAGAAGTTGATTATGAACTCAGTACATTAACCGCCAGAATTGAACCTATCATGATTGCGATTGTGGCCGCTATGGTGCTTGTGTTAGCGCTGGGTATATTTAGCCCAATGTGGAATATGATGTCAGCATTTCAAGGTAAATAGTTATGTTTAATTCTTGTGGGAAAATATCATGACATCGCTACAAGTGGCCGAAAAAAGTGAGAAGTCGTTAACTGAAACGCTTGTTGTTGTGGTTTTAGTCGCTTCGTTAATGGCGAGTTTTATCTTTTATTTTTTTAAACAACAAGAGCAGTTAACACATGCTGGTTTTGAAACGTTAGCGCAAGTATTTTCAGCCAGAATTAATGGAATTCGTGCGCAATGGTTCATGGATCAAAAGCCTAATTACATCATAATTGAGAGTAGTAATATTCAGCCTGATGGAAGTCGTATGATAAAGGTGCCGATGAACAAAAAAGGCTGGATAGAGCCAGAAAATGAGCTATTGGTATGTCAGCAAATTTGGCAATTTGTTATGGAAGCACCTTTATTATATATGAAGCAACCTATTGGCGCTGTTTTGGTTGAACATAAAAATGAAGTTGTGCAATACTGTCAATACAGCTTGCCTAGTGGTGAATATTTCATTTATTATCAAAGTATTGGGAAAGTTAGTGAGGTTAAAATGGCATATTGAATTTCTCTGACCATAGAGTATTTTGCTATGTTAAGCTTTTAAGATGAAATAAAGTGACTAAGTAAGTGACTTCACTAGTATTTCGTTGTTAGAATCAAATTAATATAATTGTTAAGGGGTTGTTATGAATAAGCAGTCAGGTTTTACCCTCATAGAATTAGTTATTGTTGTGGTGATTTTAGGTTTTTTAGCGGTTACCGCTATTCCTAAGTTCCTCGATCTAACTGATCAAGCAAAGCAAGCTAACATTGAAGGCATGGCAGGTGGTTTTGCAACTGCAGTTTCATTAGCCCGAGCACAATGGGAGGCTGAAGGTCGCCCAAAGGATTCAAATAGTCAAAATTCGGTAGATTATGATGGTTCGATATTGGTTCTTACAACGGAAGCTACCGGTGTTCGTCCAGGGTATGTTGTATCTTCAGTTGCGGGTGGTGGCACTGGCGCTACATTAGGCGGTGACTTTACTTCAGCCAACTGTATTGATATTTGGCAAAATATTTTTCAACAACCACCTCGTATCACTAACGCTATAGCAACGTTGAATAGTGATAGTAGCATAGATTACTTATCTGCTAAATCAGGTACAGGCGCAACAACACTATGTCACTTTTATTTAAAGGAAACATTGAATAAAACCGGTAATAACTTTACTGACCCAGGCACAGCAACTACCACTGGTAATAGTTTTACTTACCAACCTGCAGATAGTTCGGTCGTTGTTTATATTAACAATAATTAATTTTTTAAAATAAAGGTTTACGTTATGAAGAAGTTAACAAGTAATAATTTTAGTACTCAAAAAGGTTTTACTTTAATAGAATTAGTCGTTGTGATCGTAATTTTAGGTATTCTTGCTGCAACAGCTGCGCCAAAATTTATCGATTTAACCGGTGATGCTAGACGTTCAGTTATGGAAGGTGTTCAAGGTAGCATTAATAGTGCGGTTAATTTAGCGCACGCAAAAGCGCTAGTTAGTAACCAAACGGGAGCTACAGGCTCAATTACAATTGGTTCTTTAAGTTATGCAATGGTGAATGGTTACCCCGCGGCACTTGCTAACAGCACTGACGGTTTAGGTGTTGGTAGCCTTCTTGAGCTAGATACTGATTCAGACATTGAGTTTACAGATGCCGCTCCATCTGTATTTACCCATAAAGGCACTGCAACGGGTGATGTTTGTACAATATCTTACGCTAACGCAGCAGGCTCAGAAACACCACCAGTAATTACAGCAACACTTACTGATTGTTAGAGTTTTAACTAATACTTAAAGGAGAGCTATGCTCTCCTTTTTTTTGCGCTAATGATTAGTAAAGTAAATGTCAGCCATTAATTGATACTTCCTGAATAAATTTTCCACATAGAAAAATGGAATATATTTTTAGATTAATTATGTCAATTAGATTAAGCTAACAACATAGTATTTATTGGTAAAGTTAAGCTAATTTAGCGTTACAGTAATTTAATTAAAGCAGTTAAAGGTACGTAGTATGAATTCCAAAGGGTTTACCTTAATCGAGTTAATTGTTGTTATCGTCATATTAGGCATTTTGGCTGCTACCGCAGTACCTAAGTTCATTAATTTGAAAGCGGAAGCGCAAACCGCGACATTGCAGGGCGTAAAAGCCAGTATGCAGGGTGCTGCTGCATTGGTTCATAGCAAGTCTTTGGTTAAAGGTAATCAAAAAGAAGTTGATAGTACTATTAACTTAGGTGATGGTGCTGGCTTTAGTAACGATGGGGAGTTTTTTATAACCTATGGTTATCCATTTGCGAATGAAAGTGAGTGGAAGCGTATAATAGATTTAGACGATAACTTTATTTATCTAGAGATAGGAAGTAGCTCAACAAGATCTTTAGTGATATATCGTAAAGACTCACCCGCCCCAACAAACTTTAACTCACCATGCATTTTGTATTATAGAGCTGCCGAAAACGAAAACTCTAGACCTGAATTTATTCTGAATAAGTGTATTTAAAGTTCAAAGGCTGAGCGAGGAAACAATATTGATTAATAAAAAGTCGTTAGCATACTTGCCTCGGCAGAGAAGCTTTGGGTTTACATTAATAGAACTAATTATTGTGATAATTATACTGGGTATTCTCTCAGTAACAGTAGTACCTAAGTTTTTTACGGCTAAAGGCTATTCTGAATACACTTATCGCTCAGATGCAATTGCAAAGTTGCGTTTGATACAAACTAAAGCTATGCAACAAACTAATAGTGATTATTGCCATAGGGTGTTAGTAACTACAACACAGTTAGGTACACCTGATAATTGTGGAATATCACCAAGTTTTACCTCACCATGGCAACAAAGTGCTTCAAAATTACAAATAGATATTAACGATAATATTACATTCATTACTAACTTTTCCGGCAATAGTTTTTTATTCGATAATATGGGGCGACCTTCTTGTAGCACACCTTGTGTAATCACCATTAAAGGTGAACAAAGTATAAGCATTCAAATTGAATCTGAGGGCTATATTCATGCTATCTAAGCAAAATAGCTATGCATTACAAGTCTCTCTAACAAAAGCTGGACAACAAGGTTTTACTTTAATTGAAACCATTGTTGGTATTGTAGTGTTGTCTATCGCTTTTTCAATATTTACAACGTTAATTTATCCTTTAGCTAACCAAAGCGCTGAGCAAGTACATCAAATTAAAGCAGCAGAGCTTGGCCAGTCAATGATTAACGAAATCTTGGGTAAAGCCTTTGATGAAAATTCAGAAATGTCAGGCGGCTTTTATCGATGCGGTGAAGACCAAAATAATGATGGTGAAATTAAGTCGAGTGATGGCGAAACATGTTCGACAGTTTTAGCTAATGAAGAGGGGGCTGAGAGAGAGTTATTTGATGATGTAGATGATTATAATGGCTTATCAATCATTGAAAGCTCGTTAGGAGATACTGATTCATTAGTTGATATGTATGTCGGTTATCAAGTTAATGTCACTGTTATTAACGATAGTGACTATGATGGTGATAATGATGGTGCGGATAATAACTATACTGCTAAGCTTATTACTGTAACGATAACAACTCCACAAGATTTTAAATTTGTTTTTTCAGTTTATCGAGTAAATTTCTGATGCCACAGCTACGACGATATCAACAAGGCTTTACTTTGGTAGAGTTAGTAACGGTCATAGTGATTTTAGGTGTGCTAGCGACTAGTATTACTTCATTTTTACGTTTTGGTACTAAAAGTTATACTGACGCTGCCGATCGTGAGGCATTAATATCTACGGCAAGATTTGTTGTGGAACGGTTAAATCGTGAAGTAAGACATGCACTACCCAATAGCATTCGTACCATTGGAGATAATAATCAATGCTTAGAGTTTGTTCCAATAGATAAAAGCGCCATCTATTTGGATATTCCTGTAGCACCTGAAGCACCTAGTAATAGTGTTAAAGTGGTTATGTTAGAAGACTTACTTAAAGCAACAACCAAATATGTGTCGGTTTATGCTCTAAATAGTAACGATATATATGCTACTTCATCAGGGGTGATCGAAACTTTTGCTTCAGTAAATAACTCAAGAGACAAACAAGTACCTTCAACAATTAACTTTGCAAGTAATATACTTTTTAACACCGAGTCACCTACTAGTCGTTTATACTTTATAGAACCACCAGTTAGTTATTGTGTTGAAAGTAAATCAATTTTCCGTTATCAAGGTTACGGTTTTGGTAATTACGTGAGTAGTGGATTGCCCAGCGTGAGTGCAACAACATCTCGTGTATTAATGGCCGAGAATATTGCTAATTACTCAACTTCTGACAATGTTGCCCCTTTTAGAACCTTTCCTGCAACCTTACAAAGAAATGGGCTAGCACTTACTAGGTTTAAGTTTGCTCGTAACTTAGAGGAGGTTGCATTTAATAATGAGATACAAGTGCCGAATGTCCCGTGAAGGAAAGCTTACCTTAGCGACTAAGTGCTCAAATATTACCCTAAAAAAATCTAAGCAGAAGGGGAGTGCATTAGTTATCGCTATTTTTATTATTATCGTATTGTCTGCATTGGGAGCGGCTTTAGTGAAGATGCTGGACTCAAGTCAAGAGGGAGTAGCCTATGAGGTTTTAGGTACTCGTGCTTATACTGCAGCGCAGAGTGGCTTGCAATGGCAGTTATCTGAAGTTTTTCCGTTAAACAGTGGTGCTATCGCATGTAAAAGCCAAACAGCCATTAACAGTAGAACCCCTACTTTTAATAATACACAGGGCTTAGCTCAATGTATTATTAACGTTACTTGTACTGACTTTGAACTAGATAGTATCCGTTATTACACCATCACAAGTTCAGGCGAGTGTGCTCTTGATGGCGAAGTAACTTCGAGAAAAGTTGCTGTCGAAGCACGTAGCTTATAACAGGCTAAAGCACACAAATAAAATTTCGCCATTTTCAGTATAACTGTTGGTTTTTTTTACACTCTTGCGATTGAATAATACAACAATATTTTAATAGTACTGATTTAAAAGGTTTTTTATGTTTTGGCGCGAAGATTGCATTCTTTAGGTTTAGTTGCATTACTTACTGCTGTTTTTCATTAGTTGAGGTTTTATAATGATCAAGTATTCATTCAAATTAATTACCATTTTATTCTTATTAGTTACTAGTTCTGCATTTGCAGGATATATAGAGACTGATCTTACCGAAGACACATATATAACTTATGGTGGCTATGATTGGACCTGGGCATCACCAGTAAATACTAGCGTATACAAAAGTACTGATTTTTCTCAGAGCTATGAAAATATATTTAAAGACGCGGATTCACGCACTGGCTGGATGACATTTATAAGTGGTAGTGACTTAGATAATATCTTTCGAGAGCTTACTTTAGTTGATTTTACCAATAATGGAAGAATTATACATTCAGCGCAATATTGGAATTCATTTTTTACTGAGGTCGACTCTAACAATTTTCATAGACGAAAAGGCGTAAAGTTGGGAGATAGTGCATCTGTTTTTAATGATTACGAAACATTCTATGTTCGTTCGTCAGTAGCACAAGCTCCTGCTGTTGTTCCTGAACCAACAACATTATTTATATTCGGCGCAGGCCTTTTAGGTTTTGCACTTCGTAAGCGAAAAATAAAGTAACTTAACAACACATGTACCAAACCCGCTAACTGCGGGTTTTTTTTACGCTATGATTTAATCAACACTTCGATTGTTTAACAGATACTCTATAAAAATAAAGTATCGGTTCTGTCTAATCTATTGTTAATTCGATAAAATTACGGTTAACTAACTAGGTAAAGCTTTATCATTCCTGACTTTATAAACTGTGGTAGGATTGTATAAACAATATATAGTAGTTTTTGTAAATAAAAACAGTAGCGTAAAGGTCGGTATTATGAGTTTTTCAAAGTGGTTCATTACTTTCATTATCACTGTTATTTCAGTTTATTCTAACCCACTTTTGGCTGCACTATGCCCAGCTGTATTCCCCGATGTTATTGCCACTCACGGCAATAAAGAAAAAAATAGTAACATTACTTTTGGTCGAGCAGCACAAGTCAAAAACAACCCTGATACAGTATTAACCACTCGCGCAATACAGTTCACGGCTACACCTCTTCTTCCTACTTGTGATAGTGCTGAGTGTTCTGCATCTAATAGTTCTTCGGCGTTATCGGAGCCTGAGTTTGATAATAATAAAAGTTCACAAGATGTTACCGTTACTGACGGCGGTTCAATTACTTTTGGTCTTTTAGGTGTTAATGAATATCGTGAAGTAAACATCAATATCATTGACACAAATGCCGATCCCAAACCTGTCCCCAATTTTGCGACATTAAATTTTGGTAACGATTTCGACACTTACCATTTTAAAAAATTTAATTTAGGGGTTAATACCACGCTAAATCTCATGGCTGGTAAAAGTTACTTTTTTGAAGAAATGACAATTCAGGAAGCCACAACAATAAATGTTGTAGGCCAGGGTACAGCGATAGTTTACATTAAAAAAAAGCTGACTTTTCCCGCAGATACACAAGTTAACTCACCCATTAAGGCCAGTGGTGACGTAACTAAATTAGTGATGCATGTTGATGATGATCTTATACTTAAAAGTGGTGTGACTTTTTCTGGGGCGCTTTACGCCAAAGATATTACTTTTACCGCGGCAAGCTTTTTATACGGTGTTTCAGCAGGCGAGAAAGTTATTATCGAAGAGGGGTCGTTACTTACTTACGATGCTAGAGTTTTTGATGCTGAGTTTGGTCGAGTTTGTGGACCAGAAGATAATACAGTTGCCCCCATTGCAAACTATAAGTTCGACGAAAAAGAATATGCTGATGTAAACGGAGAAGTTAAAGATAGTATCGGATCATTTCACGGCAGGGCTAAATTTTCTCAACCTGTGGAGGGGAAGGTTTGTCGGGCAATCGATTTGTCGACCACAGGTACAAGTGATTACGTAGTACTTGATGAAGCGGTTTTAGATGGACGCACTGAATTCAGTATTTCACTCTGGGCTAAAACTGCAAAAACAGGCTCGCAAAGTATACTTTCAGGCGCAACTTCAGGCAGTCACAATGAACTGCTTATGTGGTTTACGAATGCCACAAGCTTTAGACCTTATTTGCAAGATCAACAAAATGGCTCCTTATCTATTTCATCTATTGCCGGCGACACTTGGCGTCATTTAGTTTGGACACAAGGCAATGATAAAAGTTGTTTGTTTATCGATAAAGTTGCACAAGGGTGTTTAAACCAAACCACAACAAGAGTTGATATTACGAGTTTGATTCTAGGACAAGAGCAAGATAGTGTTGGAGGCAGGTTTTCGGCTTCTCAGGCCTTTAATGGCTTATTAGACGAAATAGTGATATTTGACCAAGTCATTGAGCAGAGCCAAATTGATCAAATATATGAATATCAGAACAATGGCTTGGGCCTTGATGGTGAACCTATCTCTTGTGGTGCTAACTTACTGCTTCAGTACTCAATGGAGGAAGCATCATGGAATGGTAATGCAGGCGAAGTGATTGATGAAACAGGAAACTTTAATACTCAAGGTATCAATGGCGTCACTACCGCTAAAAGCACACCAGCGTTAACGGGAAATCCTGGTACTTGTGGTTATGGTAACTTCGATGGTTTTGATGATTACATTCAGATTGATGATGACCCTAAATTAGATTTACAAAAAGAGCTAAGTATTAGCGTTTGGATTAACCCCAAATCGCTACCTACCACAGGTTTGAAAACGATTATTTCTAAAGACGAAAATTATGAGTTTCATTTGAATCCTGCTGGTGAGATTAATTGGTGGTGGCAAACACAATCGTTTTCGACTTCTGGAGCAGGTATTACTCCAGGCAATTGGTATCACGTTGCTATAACCTACGAAAGTGGTAAACAAGTGATATATATTAATGGTGTTGAAAAAGGTTCTAGAACGTTCACCGGAGACTTGATTTTAAACAACGACCCCTTGCAGATTGGTCAAGATCAAGGTATCGCGACTCGATTTTTTTCCGGCTTTATTGATGAAGTTCACCTCTTCGATGGTGCACTCTCGGCAGATGAAATTAATACTATTTATAACAAACGTCACGCATGTGCTGAACCCATTATTCATCATTATGAAATAGTGCATGACGGAAACGGCTTAACTTGTGCTGCTGAAGCCATTACCATTAAAGCTTGTACCAATAGTGACTGTACAATTGAAAGTACAGAGTCTGTAAGCTTAAACTTTAATATTACTAGTCCAACAACTGGCACTACAACAAAAGCTACCCCCACCTTCACGGGGAGTACAATTGTTAGTTTAAGTTATACCACCCCAGAAACTATCACTTTATCGATTGATGACGCTAGCATAGCAGCAAGCAATAGCGTTGAGTGTTCTGGTTTTGGTGCTAGTTGTGAAATGACCTTTGCTGATGCAGGTTTTAGATTTCTTTATGATGACACTAATAGTGAAACGATAGGTCATCAAACTGCCGCGGTAAACTTTAAAGAAGTATTAAAGTTACAAGCGGTTAAAAGTAATAACGGTGTTTGTGAAGGTGTTTTTAGCGGTAATGTGACTATTGGTTTGTCTCAACAAAATATGACACCAGACTTGGCTTTTAATGCCGGTTTAGCATTTCAATCCGGTGGTGTTGATATCGCAAAACATCCGCAGTTTACAGACAATGTTACCTTAGATTTTGGTAATGATAGTATTGCAATTATCCCTTCGCCAACCTACTTAGATGCGGGTAAAATTCGCTTAAATGCTAGGTACGCTAGTGGCGATATTGCTATTGTTGGTAGCTCTAATGATTTTTGGGTAAAGCCAGCAAGCTTTGAAATTACGGCCACGCATTTAAGTACGGTATTAAATGGCAGTACTGCGTTAAGTACCACAACGCATAAAGCCGGAGATAATTTCAATTTTAGCGTTAAGGCACTTAATTTTTCCGGCCAAACAACACAAAATTATAGACAATCTGACGGACAATTACAGCTCAAAGTATCTCGTGCAGCACCGGTATTAAATACTACCGTAGATGGGATATTTACCTATTCTGCAGGTCAGAATCGTACTACTTCAACCAATGCTAACTTTCAGGACGCTACTTTAACTAGCTTTACCGAGGGCGAAAAAGGCGTGTCAGCTTTTAATGCTGCGAAATATAATGAAGTTGGAATTATTAATGTAGATATCCAAGATGTTAATTATGGTGGTCTAGGCAATACAGATGGCTTAGTGTCAGCTCAGGATGTAACCATTGGACGCTTTACCCCTGCTTATTTTAAACAAAGTGTTAACGAAGATCATGGAGGGAAGCTAGATGGTTTCCATAGTTCACTTGGCAGTTGCGCTATTTCTGATTGGGCATATACAGGACAAAGAACAAATGATGACAAAGGCACAATTTCATACAGTATTGAGCCTAAAATAACTATTACGGCCTATAATTCGCACAATGAAATAACCAAAAACTATACCTTGGGTGAGCCTGAAAACTTTATGAAGTTGGTTGCTAGTGGTGTTGATATTACCGCCCCTACGAATGACGCTACACAACAAGTTGTGGGCAGTCTTACTGGTAATACTGTTACCATAACTTCGGGGATGGAAACCGGCACTTTAAGCGCTAGTATTGATGACGAAGGCGAATTTGTTGCAGGCGATTGGCTTTACACATTTTCTAATAACGACCATTTTAGTTATGATCATAACGATACGAGTTTATTAGTGCCTTTTGATGCAAAAATTCCGTTAGTTACTGCACAGGTTGAAGACAGTGACGGGATCTTATTAAGTAATGACACAGATGCAACAGAAGAGTTACTGATAGACGGTGTAGAAATTCGTTTTGCTCGCATGGTGCTTGAAAACTCTTACGGCTCAGAAAAAACTAAGTTACGAGCACCGTTAAATATTGAAGTTTATGATGGCGCTAATTTTATCACTCATACCGATGAATCTTGTTTGTCGACACTTATAGGTGACAAAAAAGCTGGAGCTAAATATTCTGGCAATATGAACCTATGGGATTACCGTTTAATCGACATTGATACCGATGCTATTCAGGTTGGTGATACCTCAGCAAATGTTTCAGGTATTTTTGACCAAGGAATTCAGACACAGTTAGTGTTTAGCAGTCCAGATAAGCAAGGTATGCTTGAATGGGAATATGAAGTACCTAACTGGTTCAAATTTAAATGGAATGATGTAGATGCAGATAATGATGGTAATTTTTATGATGATAACCCTAGTGCTTTATTAAGCTTCGGAATTTATCGAGGAAACGATCGAATTATATCATGGCGAGAAGTCGCTAATTAGGTATGAATGTTGAGTCTTTTGGGCATATCAGCATTTGTTTTCGCACATAAATCAAACCTTGGCTTAATCAATAGCAAAATATCTTAAAATTTAGTGAAATTTTTGTCATTGTAATAACACAAGTACTATAGTCTGCGGTATGATAGCGTGTTAATAGTACAAAGTATCATTTGTAAGCTAAACTAGGCTTGCAAATTCAGCACAATTATATTCTGGCAGTATGTTGCCTAGGTAATGTTTAAAGGACATTTCGACAATATGTTTAAGAAATTACGCGGCATGTTTTCTAACGATTTATCAATCGACTTAGGAACCGCAAACACCCTGATTTATGTAAAAGACCAAGGCATTGTTTTAGATGAGCCTTCTGTTGTTGCTATTCGTCAAGATCGTTCAGGTGGCTCTAAAAGTGTTGCCGCTGTAGGTACTGCTGCCAAACAAATGTTAGGTCGTACACCTGGAAACATTGAAGCGATTCGTCCAATGAAAGACGGTGTTATCGCTAACTTTTTTGTCACTGAAAAAATGTTGCAGTACTTTATTAAACAAGTACACAGTAATAACTTTTTACGACCTAGCCCACGCGTTTTAGTTTGTGTTCCTTGCGGATCTACGCAAGTAGAGCGACGTGCGATTCGTGAATCAGCCTTAGGTGCTGGCGCACGTGAAGTGTATTTGATAGATGAGCCTATGGCTGCAGCAATTGGTGCAGGTATGCCCGTCTCAGAAGCAACCGGCTCAATGGTAGTTGATATTGGTGGTGGTACGACTGAAGTTGGTATTATTTCACTAAATGGTGTGGTGTATTCTTCTTCAGTGCGCATTGGTGGTGATAAGTTTGACGATGCCATCATCAATTACGTGCGTCGTAACTTCGGCAGCTTAATTGGTGAAGCAACCGCTGAACGTATTAAACATGAAATTGGCTCTGCATACCCTGGCGAAGAAGTTATAGAAATCGAAGTACGTGGTCGAAATTTAGCTGAAGGTGTACCGCGCAGTTTCACTTTGAACAGCAATGAGATTTTAGAAGCTTTACAAGAGCCGTTAACCGGTATCGTCAGTGCTATTATGGTGGCATTAGAGCAATCTCCTCCAGAGTTAGCGTCTGATATTTCAGAACGCGGTATGATCCTTACTGGTGGTGGTGCTTTACTTAAAGGTTTAGACCGTTTGCTTATGGAAGAAACTGGCATTCCTGTTGTTGTTGCTGATGATCCACTAACGTGTGTAGCGCGTGGTGGTGGTAAAGCGATTGAAATGATTGATATGCACGGTGGCGATTTATTCTCATACGAATAAAAACTAAATTAGCATTTATACAAGTTTAATTTATGAATCCTATATTTAAGCATGGACCGTCCCCGCAGCACCGACTTATTTTGGTGCTGCTTTGTTCTGCAGCATTAATATTTTTTGACCATAAAATGAATAGCTTCGAGTCCGCTCGAGGCTTTTTGCAATCTATGGTGAGCCCTTTACAATATTTAGCCACAGCGCCTAAACAAATGATGAATTGGGCGGCAGAAAATATTGTTACTCGTCGTCAACTCATTGATGATAACGAACAATACAAAATCAACGAATTAGTCTTTCATGAACAGGCACTACAATTAGATATTGTAAAGCGTGAAAACAATCGATTAAGAGCGTTGCTTGCTTCGCCCGTTCGCAGTGATGCTAAAAAAATGGTCGCTGAAATTCTTGCGGTTGATAGTGACCCGTATACACATCAAGTGGTTATAAATCGAGGTGCAAACGATGGTGTTTACGAAGGCCAAGCAGTTATTGATGATGAAGGTGTTGTTGGTCAAATATTGCATGTTGGCACCACGAGTAGTCGTGTACTGTTAATTACTGATGTTACTCACGCGGTGCCTGTAAGAATAAGCCGCAACGGCTTACGGCTTATTGCTAGTGGTGTTGGCGTGATAGACCGTTTGACGCATAATCACGTACCGCACAGTAGTGATATACGCACAGGCGACTTATTAGTAACTTCAGGTTTAGGCAGTAAGTTCCCTGAGGGTTATCCTGTAGCCAAAGTATCTTCGGTTATTCAAGATGAGTCTCGTGCATTCTCTCAAATTCAAAGTCAACCCGTTGCTAAGATCGACCGCTTACGCTATGTATTATTGTTATGGCCAGAGCAACCTAATGAACAACAGCCACTAGTAACGGAAAGTTTGCCAGATAAAAAGGCAGAAAATAAATGACCATAGCAAGTCGCTTGATTATTCTTTTGACATTTTTAGTGGCATTAATGGCAAGCATTATGCCGTTACCTTTAAGTGTTGATGCTTTTCGCCCTGATTGGGTGTTAGTGGTGTTATTGTATTGGTGTTTGGCATTACCCTCGCGTGTTAATGTTATTTCTGCTTGGGTTATGGGCTTTATTCTTGATGTTTTGTTAGGCTCTACCTTAGGTGTTCATGCCGGCGCAATGGCAATTGCCGTTTATATTGTCGCGGGTAACTTTCAAAAAATACGCAACTTTTCAGTGTGGCAACAAGCCCTGATTGTTGGTGTGTTATCAGCGTTATATCACTTAATTGTTTTCTGGCTTCAACGGTTTTTAACCGACGCGGTATTTTTACCGAGCTATTTATATCCTGTATTCACGACAATAATCCTTTGGCCCTGGGCTTTTTTACTGTTACGTAAAATAAGACGAAATTTTAGAATAAAATAACATGTCTACTACTTTGATTTTAGCGTCGCAATCACCGCGTCGAAAAGAACTACTTGAACAACTCGGTTATCATTTTACTTGCTTACCCGCTGATATTGATGAAAGTGTCTTGGCGCAAGAAACTCCCGAGCAATATGTCTCTCGTTTAGCCATTGAAAAAGCACGTGTGATTGCCAAGCAATATGATGAGAGTGTTGTGGTGCTGGGTTCTGATACTAGTGTAATATTTGGTACTCATATATTAGGCAAACCTGCTTCACTTGATGAATGTATCGCTATACTTAGTATGTTATCAGGTCAAACGCATCAGGTTATTACTGCTGTAGCCGTTGTAAAAGGTGAACGTAGTGAGGTTCTTGTTGTCAGAACTGAAGTAGACTTTAAAGTGCTCACTGAACAAGAAATAAGTCGATATTGGCGCACAGGGGAGCCGCAAGACAAAGCCGGTGCTTATGGTATTCAAGGAATAGCTGGGCAGTTTGTTAAGCAAATTCGCGGGAGTTACTCTGCCGTTGTTGGCTTGCCTTTATATGAAACTTCACAATTATTGTCGTTATTCGGCGTACATTCTTCAATAACAAAAGATTAAACAGGAAGCGAAATGAGCGGTGAATTACTTATCAATGTTACACCAAGCGAAACAAGGGTAGCATTAATCGAAAATGGTTCACTGCAAGAGGTTCATATAGAACGAGAAGCCCGTAGAGGACTCGTTGGTAATATTTATCTTGGCAAAATCATTCGTGTTCTACCAGGTATGCAAGCCGCTTTTGTTGACATAAATTTAGGTAAAGCTGCTTTCTTACATGCCTCAGACATCAATTCTAAATTAATATTAAATGACGATAACAACAACGATCAAGTGCCAGATATTAGAAACTTGGTACATGAAGGGCAGTATATTGTTGTACAGGTTGTTAAAGATCCACTTGGTACTAAAGGGGCACGATTAACAACAGATATTACCATTGCAGCAAGGTATTTGGTGTTAATGCCTGATGCTAGCCATGCTGGTATATCTCAACGTATAGAAGACCCTGCAGAAAGAAATCGCTTGAAATCAATCGTTACCCCTTATTGTGGTAAAGATCATGGTTTCATTGTTAGAACGGCGGCTGAAGGTGCTGGTAAAGATGAGCTAGAACACGATGCAGAGTTTCTTCGCCGTGTTTGGGCAAAAGTAGTTGAGCGAAAAGAGCGTAAACAAACCAAAGATCCTATCTATCAAGATTTATCTTTAGCATTTCGCATGTTACGAGACTTTGTCGGGGTGTCGCTTGAGCGTATTAGAGTCGATTCAAAACTCACATATGAGCAATTAGTTGAGTTTACCACCGAGTTTGTACCCAATTTAACCTCGGTACTGGAATATTACCCCGGAGAGCGTCCCATTTTTGACTTATTCGATGTTGAAAGTGAAATACAGCGCTCTTTACATCGTAAAATTGAATTAAAGTCAGGTGGCTCTCTGATCATAGATCAAACCGAAGCTATGACCACTATTGATATAAACACCGGCGCTTTTGTCGGACATCGAAATTTAGAAGAAACTATTTTTAATACCAACATTGAAGCAACACAAGCGATTGCTCGTCAGCTTAGACTAAGAAACCTTGGTGGCATTATTATTGTTGATTTTATTGATATGCATGACAAAGAACACCAACGCCGTGTTTTACATAGTTTAGATGTCGCTATGGCAAAAGATAACGTGAAATACAGTTTGTCAGGGTTTTCTGCACTAGGTCTAGTTGAAATGACTCGCAAGCGTACGCGTGAAAGTTTAGAGCATATTTTATGCGGTGAATGTGATGTTTGTCATGGTCGCGGTTACATGAAAACAGTAGAAACTGTTTGTTTTGAAATTTTACGTGAAATTGTCCGCGTTAACCGTGCTTATGATGCAGATAAATTTATTGTTTATACTTCTTCTTCGGTAAGCGAGTCATTAGAGAATGACGAGTATCACAACCTTGCCGAGCTTGAAGTCTTCATCGGTAAGCAAATTAAAGTGCAAACAGAAAGCATGTATAATCAAGAGCAGTTTGATGTGGTGATGATGTAGCTATAACTGAAATGCAGGCGCTGTAATCAAGTAAATTTAAAGTTGGGTAAAGGTTTGGCTAAAACGTAATGAGTGTTTCCGCGGTTCTAAATAGATGGCTTAAACGTCTGTATAAACTACTAGCAATTTTGTTAGTAGCTTTTGCCGTGTTAATTAGCGCCTTACGATTATTTTTACCCTATGCTCACAACTATCGCCAAAATGTCGAAGATTTTATTAATAATACTTACAACAGTAATATTTCGATTGGCACATTAGCGATGGGCTGGGGTAAATCGGGTCCAACGTTAATCAGTAATCAAGTTGAGCTTTTAGCAGGTGATAATAGCCAAATATATCTTGATAGCTTGGCCGTTGAGTTAAATTTTTGGCGCAGCATACGAACCGGGCAATGGGTCACAAAAGACTTTGTAATTACAGGTGCAGAACTTGAGTTCGAACAAGCTGCCTTAACGAGCTCCGAAGATGATCTGGCTAATGATAAAACAAATGAAGTTAGTTTAATTGATTCACTTTCGTCTATATTTCTAAAGCAAATATCTCGTTTTTCTATACGCGATAGTCATGTGCTTTATCACACAACTACCGGTACTCGAGCTTTTACCATTAATGAAATGTTTTGGGTCAATAAAAATAATCGCCATCGAGCAAACGGCAGCGTTATGGTTGATGGGCTAAGCTCAAATAACTTAAAAGTATTATTAGATTTTAAAGGTCCAAGGTTCGATAAACTAAGCGGTCAAGCTTACCTTGAAGCCAATGAAGTCGACATTACTCCTTGGCTTGGGCGCTTTTTAGCCATCAAAGATGCCAATACACATTCAGCGATTAATTTTAGTGCATGGTTAACTATAGCCTCAGGAAAGCCCGACTTGGTTCAGTTTTCTTTAGGTAAAAATGAAATTATTTGGCAGCATAAAGGTAAGGCACAAACTTTTGAGGTTGTTGGTGGTGATATTGAAATAAAAACGCTAGACCAATTAGTTTATAACATTGCCACATCGCCTATAACGATCAAAAGAAACGGTGTTAAAACCAATAAATTATCATTAACTGCAGATGTAAAAGGCGAGTTTATTAATGGTCATATTAATGCCATAGAACTAGCCAGTTTTGCCGGTGTATCACCGCTATTATCTGACAATGTTGGTCTTGAAAAACTATTATTTGATCTCGATGCAGTTGGCCGAGTAGAAGACATTTACTTTCGTATCAACCCCAATAATACAGCTATAACTGCAACTTTTAGCGATGTAGATAGTCACTTCAGTCAAGGCATTCCGGGTTTAGACAATGTGAGTGGCGAGTTGATTTATGCTAATAATCAACTGCAAATATCGCTTAATGCTATTGACGGTGCTCTGCATTTTGATAAACATTTTAAATACCCCATCCCATATACGCATTTAAGTAGTTTGATCAATGCCAAATTTCTTGACGATAGCTGGCAACTTTCGGTTGAAAATATTGCCTTTAACTCTTCACAAATAAGTTTAAAAGCAGATCTAAACGTTAATAGTGTCGTAGATCAGCCAACTACCATGGCATTGTTAGCCAGTGTTAGTCATGGAGATGCCAAATTTGCCGAATATTTTTACCCTCATTTATTAATGGGGGATAGCTTAGTTAACTACCTTAATGGCGCTATTATTGACGGGGAAGTTAATCAAGCATTGGTCTTATTTAATGGGCCGTTGCAAGATTTTCCGTTTAATAATAATGAAGGTATCTTTGTTGTTGATGCTGAATTAGCGCAAAGCACCTTTAAGTTTGATCCACAGTGGCCAGCGATAGAAAACTTTGCCGCAAACCTTAATTTTACTAATAATAGTATGCTAATTACAGGGCGAGAGGGCACGTTATCAGGTATTGATGTTACCGGTGTTGAAGCGGCAATTGCTGACTTATCTGGTGAAGGTGTGTTAACTGTTGATGCTAGTTTTACCCAAACCCAGCCGGAATTAGTTACGCAATTAATGAACGCAAGCCCGATGCAGGATTCGGTCGGTGTTACCTTAGAACAAGTTATTATTTCAGCGCCTATTGATGGAGACTTTTCATTAATATTACCCTTAGCTACCCCCGAAGATGTTATTGCTAAAGGCCATGTTAAGTTTAAAAATAATAGTGTGGCACTGCAAACGCCAGCAATGGACTTTAAGCAAGTTAATGGTCGATTAGACTATTATAATGATGTGATAACAGCCAAAGGTGTAAAGCTTGATTGGCGTGGTATGCCAATGACAATTAATGTGGCAGCGAAGCAAGAACCTGAACTTTATAGCGTTAACATAGAAACGCTAGGTCAGTGGGAAAGTAAACATTGGCAAGCACAGTTACCTAATGAATTAGTGAAATATGCCGAAGGTAAAGTTGTTTGGGAAGGGATGCTTAAGCTTGAATTTATCGGTGATCAATGTTTTTACGATTACCAAATTAATACCGACTTACATAATATAGCGTTAGTTATTCCAGCACCGTTTACCAAAGAAGTTGAGCAAAAGCTTGCGGTGAGTATTCATGCTTTTGGAGATGAAAAAAATAGTACCATAAAGGCAGATGTTGGCAAAAATATTAACTTTTATGGCTTAGTAGATCATCAACAAACACGTTTTTCATTAGCGCACTTAGTGTTGGGTAATCAACAATCTTGGTTGCCGACTCAAGGGTTCCATATAACGGCGGATCTTGCGGATGCCAATTACCAAGAATGGCAGCCATTAGTATTAGATATTATAGCTGGAATAGAGTCAGCAACAACGGACTTAACTGATAATGTAACTGCTAACTTAGCACAGGCTAAAGTAAGTGAACCTGGTTTGTTATCTGTACCTGAAAAAATACACGGGGAAGTGAGTAATTTAGATGTTTATGGTAAAAACTTTCAGCAAGTAAGCTTTGATTTTACCCCTGAGCCAAATGGCTGGTTACTTAACCTTAATGCGAAAGAGCTAAGAGGTACTGCTATGTTTTACCCTGATTGGCTTGAGCAGGGTATCGAAATTAATGCTGATTTTATTCATTTAAAAAGTATACAACCTCAGTTAGAACCATCAGAAAACATTGATGATTTAGTAAAACAGAATGTGCTTGTAACACAAGCTAACAGTGACGCTATAGTCAATGATTCTCCAACACAGCATGTTGGTAAGCAAAATGAAAAAATTAAACAAAGCCAACAAGAACAAGCTGAAGTTCAGGTTGTTAATACAGCACAGCAGAAAATAATACCAGCTATCAACCATGCAAGTAATGCTGAAATATTTACAGTATTTCCTGCATTAAAAGTAAAGTGTACCAGCTGTAAATATGATAATTATGACTTTGGTGAGGTCAACTTTGCTATTGCGCGAGAAAACCAGAACACACTACTGCTGAATAATTTTATTGCTAAAAGAGGGGAAAACAACCTTACTTTTGATGCAAAGTGGCAACAAATAAATGATAGTTCAACCACTTCAATAATGGGCAGTTTATCAACAAATAATGTAGCGCGAGAAATCGAAAATATAGGTCTTGTTTCTATTATTAAAGACAGTGGCGTGAAAATGGATTATGACCTTGTTTGGCAAGGCGGTCCGCATGACTTTACAATGGCAACACTAAACGGAGATTTATCAACAACATTTGATGATGGTTATTTAGCTGATGTTGATGATAAAGGTGTACGTATTTTCTCTTTCTTAAGTTTACAGTCATTGGTACGTAAATTAAGTTTCGATTTTAGAGATATTTTTAGTGACGGTATGTTTTATAGTGAACTTAAAGGTAATTTTACTTTAAAAGATGGCGTAGCTTATACCGATAATGTGGTTATGAAAGGTACGGCTGGGGACTTAAGTATTGTTGGGAATACAAATTTAAATAGTGGTGGGCTAGACTATCGAATGACTTATAAGCCTAATTTGACCTCAAGCTTACCGGTATTAGCGTGGATTGCGACCTTAAATCCCGTTACTTTTTTAGCGGGTGTTGCACTAGATGAAGTGATCACTTCTACGGTCATTGCTGAAATAAATTTCGAAGTAACAGGTAATCTAGATGAACCTTTATTTAAGCAAGTAAGTCGAAAAAATAAAAACATTAGTGTTGGTCGTTCATCGCCTCCTAAAATAGTTGATAGCTTGCCAGAAAGTACTGCTGACGGCACCAATGTAGAAAAGTCAGCAAAGCCAAAGTCTAAAGGAGATAACATTGATGGGTCTTGAATATGGCAGATAAAATAAAGCAAATTTGTGCGATCCAAATGACTTCAGGTACTAATGTTGATGATAATATTAGTGATATTGAGCAACAGTTATTAACACTAGAACAGACACAGCAACAATTAGTTTTATTACCCGAGTGTTGCTTATTTTTTGGTGGTAAAGATCAAGAACAACTGACATTAGCTAAAGCAAATAAAGATAGTCATGGTTTGAAGGCAAAACTTGCGGCGCTAGCAAAAAAATATAATGTTTTTTTAGTCGCTGGTAGTATTCCTGTGTTATCAAAATTTCCAGATAAGTTTACCAATAGTTGTTTTGTTTTTTCTCCTGATGGAGAAACCCTCGGTGACTATGATAAAATTCACCTTTTTGATGTTGCAGTAGAAGATAACGAAAAAAATTACTTTGAATCACGTTACGCGAAAGCCGGTGAGCATATTAGCGTGGTTGATGTTGCTGGTATTAACGTAGGTTTATCGATTTGTTATGATCTGCGCTTTCCTGAACTTTTTAGGCAATTATGCCAGCAAGGCGCAAAAATTATTACCGTACCCAGCGCTTTTACACGTGTAACGGGAGCCGCACACTGGCAAACACTATTACAAGCCCGTGCGATTGAAAATCAGGTCTATATTATTGCTGCAGACCAAGAAGGTGTGCATTCAAATGGCCGTGAAACTTGGGGCCACAGTATGATCATTAGCCCGTGGGGCGAAATACTGACTCAGCTAGATACTGGCAAAGGTATCATTTGTGCTGAATACCAAGAAGAAGAATTAAACAAGGTGCGTAAAGCTATGCCTGTTAACACTCATAATCGTTTTAAAAATAAGTTGATGTCGTATGAATAATGTTGAGACTGAGCTCTTAGCCAATAGTAAAATTGATGAAAGTATGCTGATGGACACTTTGGATAACATCTTCCAACGTAAAATTGATTTGGCCGATTTATACTTTCAATCTAGTAGTCATGAATCGTGGATGTTAGAAGACGGTATAGTCAAAGAAGGTTCTTATAATATTGAACGTGGTGTGGGTGTGCGCGCTATATCAGGTGAGAAAACTGGTTTTGCTTACTCTGATGATATTTCCCCTGCGGCGTTAAAAAAAGCTGCAGATGCTGCTAAAGGTATAGCTATTGCTGAAAAATCTGCACGTGTACAGGTTTTTGATGGCAAGCAAATGCAAAAAAATCCAATGCTTTATAAGGCGTTGGACCCGCTAGCAAGTTTACCTCAAGAACAAAAAATTACGCTATTGCACGAAGTAGAAGCACATGCTCGTAGTGTCGATAAACGTGTTAAACAAGTGATTGTAAGTTTGTCAGGTGTTTATGAAAAAATATTAGTCGCTGCCAGTGATGGAACTTATGCGACCGATATTCGTCCATTAGTGCGACTAAATTGTTCGGTGTTAGTCGAAGAAAATGGTAAGCGAGAACGTGCCAGCTCTGGCGGCGGCGCACGTACAGACTATAGCTATTTTTTTGAGTTAGAAAATAATAAGCCGCGTTACTTAGCTTATGCAGAAGAAGCGGTAAGACAAGCTTTAGTTAACCTTGTTGCTATTGACTCACCCGCGGGTTCATTTCCTGTTGTACTTGGCGCAGGTTGGCCAGGCGTTTTGTTGCATGAAGCGGTAGGGCATGGTTTAGAGGGAGATTTTAATCGTAAAGGCTCTTCTGCATTTTCTGGCAAAGTGGGCCAACAAGTTACCTCTGATTTATGTACCATTGTTGATGATGGCACCATGGTTAATCGTCGCGGTTCAATAAGCATTGATGATGAAGGTACGCCAGGTCAATATAACGTATTGATTGAGAAAGGTGTGCTAAAAGGCTATATGCAAGATAAACACAATGCTGGCTTAATGGGCGTTAAACCAACCGGTAATGGTCGCCGTGAATCATATGCCCATTTGCCTATGCCACGTATGACTAATACTTATATGTTGGCTGGAGAGCACAAACCTGAAGATATCATTAAGTCAGTCAAAAAAGGCATTTATGCACCAAACTTTGCCGGCGGACAAGTTGACATTACCTCAGGTAAGTTCGTATTCACTAGCTCAGAAGCGTACTTAATTGAGAATGGTGAGATCACCTCGCCGATCAAAGGCGCCACTCTGATTGGCAGCGGTCCAGAAGCAATGAAAAATGTCAGTATGGTGGGTAATGACTTAAAACTTGATGCTGGGGTTGGTGTTTGTGGTAAAGACGGACAGAGCTTACCTGTAGGCGTTGGTCAGCCGACCTTGAAAGTTGATGAAATGACCGTTGGCGGTACACAATAATTCGCTAAACACCTTGGCTAAACACCTTGTTTTTTGAAAAATTTTAGTTGAAAAAAAAGCCCGTAAGGGCTTTTTTGTTTTTAAATAGATTGTAAAGTTAAGCTTATTTCAGGCGGATGCCATTAGCTTCAATGGTAATTTTTCCATTTTTCATTAAGTTACCTACCGTTGCTTTGAAGGTTTTTTTGCTCACCCCTAATATTCGCTTAATTAATTCAGGGTCACTTTTATCATGCAAAGGGCTAAAACCGTCATGTTCAGCAATGTGAGCTAATAATTTCTCACTAAAATCTTTTACTTTGCCTTCACCCGGACGAGTTAAAGATAAATCAATACGGCCATCTTCACGAACTTGTTTGATATAACCCGTTATTTTCTTACCCGTTCTTAGCGGTTTAAATATTTCATTGTCGTAAAGTAAACCCCAGTGCAGATCATTAATAATGGCTTTAAAACCTAAGTCAGTTTTAGAGGCAATGGTAAGTTTAACCTTATCCCACTTCTGATAATCAGCTGGCCAAATATCGATAAACTTATCAAGCTTACTTGAGGCGACTAAACGGTCGGTTTTTAAATCGAGAAAAATTCTTACAAGGTAATACTTACCTACTTCCATTTCGCTATGCTGCTGATTGTAAGGTACGAGTAAGTCTTTTGGTAAGCCCCAGTCAAGAAAGGCGCCCATTTTGTTTACTTGGCTGACCTTTAAAGAAGCAAATTCATCTACTTGTGCTAAGGGTTTTTCAGTTGTGGCAACAATTCGATCAGCAGTATCAGCATAAATAAAAACTTTAAGCTCACTTCCTATCTGGCAATCTTCAGGCACAAAACGATTGGGTAATAGTAGTTCACCTAAATCATCCGCATTTAAATATGCGCCTTTATCTGTTATTGCTACTACAGGAAGAGTGTTGTATTTGCCGATGCTTGCCATATGGTTTCTTGTTGTCAGTTAACTTGCGGCTATAATAACCGATTTAGCGGTAAGTTAACTATAACTTTCCATGTTGTCGGTATATTTTATTTAGTCGTACTGGTCTTGGCTTGAATATTTAATTTTGTTTGAATATATTCGCTATGTCGCAAATGCAATAAATCAGCAATTTTACGGATTATATGCTCCTCAATACTAGCAAGTTCACCATCAGCATAAGCCACCTGCCATAACAGTTCTAACATTTTAACACGCTGTTCTAAACTGTATTTCTCGTTGATTTTCGAGGTAAATTGATAAAAGTCAGTCGCATTTTCACAGAGCGCGAGCGAGTGATTAATTATTTCTGATACTTCATCAGGTGTTAACTGAAATTGGGTAGAAATAATATCGTTTAATTTTTTCTGCTCTGCAGTTTCAAGCTGACCATCAGCAAGCATAACTTCACATAATAAAACGCTACAAGCTATTTCAAGCGATAGTTCGTTCTCATGCTGATCATCCGTGTTGCCTAATGATTGAAAGAATGCGTTAATTTTTGACAACATAAAGTGTTCTCCGATGAAATAAAGATTAATTTTAATGTATTTACTTTAAGGTTCAAGTATTCAAGGTATATATTTCACAAAAAATAGGCACCTTGGGTTTAGATTGCCAATGTGTATTTATTCTGTGAAGTGATTAGATTCTACAATAATAACGATAAATTTTTTAAACCTAAGTTCAAACTGATCGTCATGAAAAATGCCTTACTGTTAACGACAATGTTAATTTCTCTCTTACTTATAGACCTCGATATTTTCAAAAATAGGAGACAACGTCAGAGTATTTAATACTTAAGACTGAGCATTCTTGGTAATTTTCATTGTTACTATCGTTAGTATTTTATGGGTAGTGATATCGACCAACAATTTTTTAAAAGTAAAATTATTTAGTGAAAAAAACCAAAATTGTGATCTTAGTTGCATTTTTTTTAACAGTCCTGATAAATACATATCAAAGATATTTCAGTTAAACTCATGATCTATATCGTTTTTATTTATTTTTAGATGGGATTGTCAAAGTCGGCTTGAATTTTGTAACAAGCATTTACAACTTTGTTAGTTTTTGTAGCCAATAATTTCTGTATCCTATTGGCAATTAAACTAGAAATTTTAAAATTTAGATTCTATGAGGACGTCATTGTGACACGGAAAAAACAAATAATTATACCAATTGTCATTCTAATTGCCGGTGTTTTAATTTTCTTTGCATTTTCAAGTATGAAAAAGCCCCCGGAAGAAAAAGAAGAAATCGATAATACTCCTATTGTTGCGGTTGAAGCTATTTCACTCGCACCCATGACCTTAGATGTAGATTCATATGGTGTGGTTAAGCCTAAATATGAAACTGAATTAGTGGCTCAAGTTAGTGGTCAAATTGTTGAGTTATCTGAAACATTTGTTCGTGGTGGCTTTGTCAAAGAAGGTCAATTATTGGCTCGTATAGATCCTAACGACTACGAGGCAGCACTTATTGAAGCTGAAGCTACAATGGCATCAGCCCGTGCTTCGCTTGAAACAGAGCGAGCACAAGGCCAAGTTGCCAAACAAGAATGGCAGCAAATAACAGATTCATCTCCAACAGAATTAAGTTTACGTAAACCACAATTAGCTCAAGAAATTGCTCGCGTTAAGTCTGCGCAAGCATCTATTTTACGTGCTAAGCGCAATTTAGAGCGCACTGAAATTAGAGCGCCATATGACGCTATGATAGACAGTAGAAATGTTGGGTTAGGCTCATTTGTTGGTACAGGTAGTATGGTTGGCAAGCTACTAGGTACGGCTATTGCTGAAGTACGTTTACCCGTTGCAGATAATCAATTACAGTTTTTGATTGATCAAGGAGAGAACGCAACGGTGAATTTAACGGGTACATACTCGGGTCTTACAACGGTATGGGACGCTAAAATTGCCCGTGGCGAAGGCGTTATAGACAGTACAAGTAGAATGAGCTATTTGGTTGCTGAAATTTATGACCCTTATGCTTTAGGTAAAGAAAACTCAAAAACACCATTACGCTTTGGCTCTTATGTAAAGGCAAAAGTATTAGGTATAGAAATAGCTCAAGCAGCCAGTGTGCCGCGTTATTTAGTTAATAATGGCCTTGTTGCATTAATGGATAATGAATCTAGATTACATTATTCAGCCGTAACAATTGTTCGCCAAGATGGCCAAAACATTATTATTTCAAAAGGCTTAGCTGACGGTGATAAATTGATAGTTTCTGCGCTTGATTATCCCGTTGATGGGATGAAATTGGCTTTAATTAGTGACAAAAAACCGAAAAAAAATGAACAAGAAGAGGGTGAAAGTAACGAGTCACAAGTTGCACAAAATGACAGTGGTTCAGGAGAGTAATCATGACAACTGTTACGCCTAAAGAAAAGCCGGAAATCGATCATACTATTGATACCAATACCGGCATAATAGCTTGGTTTGCTCGCAATAGCGTTGCCGCTAACTTGTTGATGATTTTCATTTTAGTGGGTGGTTTGTTAACTATTCAAACCATAAATAAACAAATGTTTCCACAGGTTAAGATCAACTGGATTTCTTACACCGCACCCTATCCTGGAGCCGCACCGCAAGAAGTTGAAGAAGGCATAACCATTAAAATCGAAGAGGCGTTAGAAACTGTTCAAGGCCTCAAAAGAGTTATTACTTATTCAAACCGAAACTTTTCCAATGGTTGGTTCGAGGTTGAACTCGATTATGACCCACAAGTTGTACTTGAGGAGGTTAAGTCTGCAATAGATTCAATCTCTAGCTTCCCTGATGGTATGGAACGCATCAA
Source organism: Colwellia sp. 6M3 (assembly GCF_014077595.1). Classification (NCBI taxonomy): domain Bacteria; kingdom Pseudomonadati; phylum Pseudomonadota; class Gammaproteobacteria; order Alteromonadales; family Colwelliaceae; genus Colwellia; species Colwellia sp. 6M3. The sequence continues at coordinate 41,240 of NZ_JACGWF010000001.1, forward strand.
AATAGAACGAGAGAAATTTCGTCAAGAAGTGATGTACTTGAGCCTATATGGTGATTTAACCAATGGCGAACTTAAAGAGCTTGGTCGTAAAATACATAACGAAATTCAACAGCTGCCGATGATCAATATATCCGATATATACAGCGGTTTAGGTTATGAAATATCTATTGAAGTAAGTAAAGATAAGCTTCGAGAGTACGGCTTAAGCTTTACTGATATTGCCACCGCAGTACGCAGTTATTCACGCAACATGTCTGCTGGACAAATTCGTGCAGAAAATGGCTATATTAACTTACGTGTTGAAAATCAGGCTTATCGTGGACATGAATTCGAACAAATCCCCGTAGTAACTTTAGCCGATGGCACCAGAATTGTTTTAGGCGAAATTGCGACCATTGATGATGGCTTTGAAGAAGGTTTACAGTACTCTAAATTTAATGGTGAAAACTCAGTTACCTTATTTATTGGTGCTGCTGATAACCAAAGCATAACTGACATTGCCGCTGTGGTTAAAAAATATGTGGAAAAGAAATCTGCGGTATTACCTGAAAGCGTGAAGTTAGAAACATGGGTAGATATGACCTACTACCTTGAAGGTCGTTTGAATATGATGGTAGACAATATGAAAAGTGGTGCCGTATTGGTATTTATCATGTTGGCATTATTTCTACGTGTTCGCTTAGCTTTTTGGGTAATGATGGGATTACCGGTATGTTTCCTCGGTACATTACTGGTAATGCCACTCGAATTTGTCAATGTTACTATTAACGTTATTAGCTTATTTGCTTTCATTCTAGTGCTCGGTATTGTCGTCGATGATGCCATTGTTATGGGGGAAAGTGCCCATGATGAAATCGAAGAGCATGGTCATAGTACCGATAATGTTATTCGTGGAGTTAAGCGTGTCGCCATGCCGGCAACCTTTGGTGTTTTGACCACTATCGCGGTATTTCTGCCGTTTCTTTTTGGTGAAGGGCCATCTTCAGCGTTTGGAAAAGCGATTGGCTCTGTTGTTATACTTTGTCTTATCTTTTCATTAATAGAATCTAAACTTATTTTGCCAGCTCATTTGGTTAAAATGAAAATGAAAGCGTTCAACCCTAAAAATCCAATTGATAGATTACGCGCTTGGATTGACCTTAATTTGAAAAAATTTATTGATACCGTTTATAGCCCTGCGCTAGCTGTTTTTATTGCATACAGATATGGGGTATTAATGTTCTTTATTAGTTTAATGCTCATTAGTGGAGGATTGTTTAGTGGTGGTTTTGTGCGCTTTGTTGGGCAACCTAAAATTCCACATGACTTCCCTCGCGTAACGGTTGAAATGAATGTCGATGCTTCAGAAAAAGCGACTTTAGAAACCTTGTTAAACATTCAAGGGGTAATTAACCGTATCGATAAAGATATTGAAGCTAAATATGGCAATTCGATGATCTCAGATATGCAAGTTGATTTACGTACTAGAACCAGTGGTCAACTGATGGTTAAGCTTGTAGTACCAGAACTTAGACCAATGAATACCTTTGAATTGGCAGATTTATGGCGTGAGGCTATTCCTAATTATCCAGGCGTTAAATCATTCACTATAGGCGACAATTTATTTGGTGGTGGGCGAGACGACGGGGATATTGCTTTCAGATTAGAAAGTAAAAATGATGCAGAATTACTGGCAGCTGCGAGAGAATTAAAAGTTAAACTTAATTCACTTAAAGGCCTTGGTGATGTTAACGATAGCCGTCAAACGAGTGCTAAAGAAGTACAGTTTGAATTGAAACCACTCGCTTATAGTTTAAATTTAACCTTAGCAGACATCGCTTCGCAAGTAAGTTATAGCTTCTATGGTTTAGAGGCGCAGCGTATATTGCGTGACAGTGAAGAAGTGAAAGTCATGGTGCGTTACCCACTCGAACAACGTAGTTCTGTTGGTCATGTTGATGACGTAATGATTCAAGCCCCTAATGGTGCTGAATTGCCATTATCTGAACTGGCCGTTATTACCCTACAAGAAGGGGTTACTCGTATACGCCGTGAAAATGGTAATCGTACGATTAATGTTTGGGCAAGTGTTGATGCAGAGCAAGTAGAGCCCTTTAAAGTGGCTAATGATATTCGTGATAATTTCATACCTGAGTTGTTAAACAAATATCCACAAGTAAAAAGTGAAGTTACGGGTAGTATTCAAGAAGAAATGGAAGGGGCAGATAGCCAATTGCGCGATTTCGTTATCTCGTCAATGATCATATTTTCATTGTTAGCTATTCCGTTAAAGTCTTATTCACAAGCAATGATGATTATGGTCGTTATTCCATTTGGTATTATTGGGGCTGTACTGGGTCACTTTATTTTAGGTATGGATTTAAGTGCCTTATCTGTAATGGGAATTCTAGCGGCTGCCGGGGTAGTAGTGAATGACTCATTGGTGATGGTTGACTATGTTAACAATGCCAGAAAACGAGGTGTGCGACTTAAAGATGCTGTAATGCATGCGGGTAATAAACGCTTCAGAGCGATTATGTTAACGTCAATAACCACATTTATTGGTTTAGTGCCGATCATATTCTTTGAAGTTAGTGCCCAAGCTCAAATTGTCATACCTATGGCGGTATCTCTTGCATTTGGTGTGTTGTTTGCCACCATAGTAACTTTAGTGCTAATACCTTGCCTGTATCTTATTGTAGAAGATATTAAGGCATTATTTAGGCGTAAGAAAAAAGTCTCACAAACTGAAACACCTGTTTTAGATAGTCTTAAAGGTTAAGTTTAAGGCTATGCTTAAGTTATATGGACGTTAAGTTTTAAAGCCGTTAAACCTTAGGGCGATAAAATAAGCAGAAACTAAAAAGCCATCACATAGTGATGGCTTTTTTATTAACGGGTCTGTCCCAAGCTTAAATGTGTTTATGCATTTAAAGCTTATAGGTAATTATTTAACACCGAGTTCTTTTAGTCTTTCTAGTAAGTAACTTGCATGGGTATGTTTTTCTGATAAAACCACTTCGTTACGTGGATGTAAAAATAACGGTAAAGATATGCGTGATTTAGTCGCATTGTCGCCCGTTGGGTTAATAACCCTATGACTAGTTGAAGGAAAATAACCTTGTGAGGCTTCTTGTAACATATCACCAATATTAACAATTAAATGACCAAAGTCAGCTGGAACATCTAGCCATTGACCATCTTGAGCTTGCACTTGCAAACCTGGTTCATTGGCGGCAGGCAAAATAGTTAATAGGTTAATATCTTCATGTGCTGCAGCACGAATAGCACCAGGTTCTTCAGTCCCTTTAAGTGGAGGATAATGCAGTATTCTTAACAAAGTATTCGGGGTATCCTTGATCATATTCGATAAAGGCTCTGAATAGTGTTTAGTTACCTCTACAGGGCTATACTTCTCAACCCAATCAAGTAATTCACTGGCTAAATCTGAGGCCATTTTATAGTAATTTAAAATATCAGATTTTAATTGCTCAGGAATTCGTCCCCACGGGTATACATGATAATACTCTTTAATATCTTTTTTAGTGTGGCCTTTAGCAGTTTCTGAAATTTCAGGGCCGAAGTAGCCATCTTGCTTTTCAGGATCAAATGCAAAACTTTGCTTTTCTTCTTGCGTGAAAAAGGTATACCAATCCTGGTAAATTTTATCGACTAAAGCCTGTTGAATGGGATGATTAGTTAATACTCCAAACCCTGTATTGCGCAAACTCTCTACAAACTTTTTGGCGGCGTCATCAGCGCGATAATCAATAACTTGTACTTGCATATTTTTCCCCTAATACAATAATCTTAATGCTTAATCTTTATTTTTACGTATTATATACCAAACTAAAGGGAAGTGAATGAATTCAATCATTGTCGATTTTTAGACAAATAGCGTCACTGGTTTTAGCGTGCTGAGTTATATAACAAACAGCGCGTTCTTAGCGGTTTTTATTTATACCAAGTCGTGTTAATAACACCTATATAATAATTAATAGGCTGTTATTAAATAAGTTTATATAAAATTAAGAGTAGTCGTATGATAAAAAATTTGGTTGTGATGGTTTCTTCTGTTGTGTTTTTTTCGGCATGTAGTTCTAGTAATAATGTTTGTGAAGATCTCACATTAGCGTCAGAGCAGGTTCAGCAGTGCCAGTCATTACATAAACAAATCATTAATGCGAAAAATAAACCTATAATTCGTACAGAGTTGGAGCGCAGATATCAACAAGATTGTATCGATATCCGTTATTATCGTGATGACAAGCAAGACGGTATTTGTGGAAACAAACAAGAGGTCGAAGAGTCACTAAAACTTAATAAATAAAACAATGGCTTAAGTGGATTTATTGCCTGATATTTGTTACTTTGCCTACCTTTGAAGCGCTAGGGTCATTTACATGATCCATTTTATAACGTTTACCCGTTCAGTATGGTGAAAAAGTTGACTGATTCATTACATCCAATTGATCCATTAACTAATTCAAACGCAGATTTAGCGGTAGAATCGATCGCCTTACTAAATAAATATCAAAAACTTCAAGATCGCTACAAAGCGCTCTTAAAACTTAACCAACTTTCTATTGATTGTGCTGACCTAAACGCGCTATTTGAACAAGTTCATCATTCTATTGCCTCGGTGATGAGAGCAAATAATTTTTATATCGTGCTTTATGATCAAACATTATCAACGTTGGAGTTAGTTTATCATGTAGATGAAAAAGACAATTTAGCGCTAGGTGTTTACCCTATTAAATTTTTTGAAGGTTCAATGACAAACTATGTTATTGAAAGTCGAAAAGGTTTACTAGCGACACCAGAAGTTGTTATTCAATTAGAGCAAGAGCAAAAAATAAAATCTGTTGGTGAAGATAGTATTGACTGGCTTGGTGTACCTTTAATGCACGATGGTTTTGTTATTGGCGTAATGGCGGTGCAAAGTTATTCTGCTGATATGCGTTATCAAGAATCTGATCGAGACTTATTAGAATTTACCGCTCAACATATAGTAACAGCTTTAACACGTTTACAAGATAGAGGCCGTTTGCAAGCGGCTGTTGATGCGCGTACAAAAGAATTGATGCATCAAATTCGAGATCGAGAAAAATCGGAGTTATTGCAAGAGTCATTGTATCGTATCTCAGAGCTAACCAATGATCCTAATATAGATATAGATTCTTTCTACAGTTTAGTTCACAACATTGTAGGACAGCTGATCAACGCCGAAAACTTTTATATTGCCAAGTATGATGTGAAAAATGACGAGTTGTTCTTTGCTTACTTTCTCGATCAACATTTTGATAATACCGATGATCACTATCAACCCAGAAAACTTTCCAATCGTTTTACAGAAATAGTATTGAAAAGCGCTGAAACCGTATTACTCGATCAGGAGGCTATGCTGGCGCTACATCATCAAGGTAAAACGATTAAGCCAGATTTAGACGTTGTTTCTTGGCTTGGGGTGCCACTCATTCATTCTGGCGAAATGCTTGGCGCTATGGTGTTACAAAGCTATCAAAAAGCAATACGCTTTAACGAACAAGATGCAGAGTTGTTGCGATTTGTATCACGACATGTTGCCTCTGCCATGAATCGCCGTGAAATTTCAGATGATGAAAGAAAGTCACATGAATTATTAGAGCATCAGGTAAAGCTTCGAACTTCGGCGTTAGAAGAAGAAATAAAGCAACGTAAAGATGCCGAAGAAAAGCTCAAACATGCTGCTTCGCATGATATTTTAACGGGGTTACCCAACCGAGCAGTATTTATAAATCTTTTAAATCGTGCTATTGCACGTAACAAACGTCATGCAGAATTTAAATTTGCTATTTTGTTTCTTGATTTAGACCGTTTCAAAGTGGTAAACGACAACCTTGGACATCACGCAGGGGATAATTTATTAAAAAAAATATCTATCGCTTTAACTGAAGTAATTCGAGACAACGATACGGTTGCACGTTTAGGTGGTGACGAATTTGTTATTTTGGTAGAAGACATAGATAGTGAAGTAAGCACATACGAAATTGCTAAACGTATAACTGAGTTATTGTCTTTACCATTTACGATTGAAAATCAGACGGTTTTTATCGGCACTAGCATTGGCGTATTATTTAATAATATGCGCTATGAAAATGCAGATACTATGTTAAGAGATGCCGATATCGCGATGTATCACGCCAAAGACAAAGGTAAAGGTCGCTTTGAAGTATTTGACTCTAGTATGCACTCTAAAGTGCAAAATGCGATGTCGTTGGAAACTGATTTACGCGAAGGTATTGATAACGAAGAGTTTACCCCTTATTTTCAACCCATAGTACAAATGAGTGATGGTAAAATAATTGGTTTTGAAGCCCTCGCTCGATGGCAAAGTCCTAAACGAGGCTTTGTATTTCCTAATGATTTTATTCCGTTAGCTGAAGAAACTAACCTAGTGATGGCGATTGATTTTCAAATTCTTGAAAAGTCATGCCGACAACTCATGCTTTGGCAAAAACGCCTCGGGTTAGAACACCTGTATGTTAGTTGTAACTTATACTGTAATCATTTTTTTAATGTAAGCTTACCGCAAGATATTGAACATATTATCGATATAACCGGTGTAGAACCTCATCAAATTCGTGTTGAGCTTACCGAGCGAGCTTTACTCGAAAATAGTAATATTGTTCTTGATAACATGCGAGCTTTAAAGAAGCTGGGCGTGAAAATACTACTTGATGATTTTGGCACTGGATATTCGAGTTTAAGTTATTTACATCGTTTTCCAATTGATGTGTTAAAGATTGACCGTTCTTTTATTCATAATGTCCACGAAAGGGGTAATCACCAAGCAATAATTAAAACTATTATCGACTTAGCTGCAAACTTAAATATGGCGACAATTGGTGAAGGCATTGAAAATGAAGCTGATGCACAATTATTAAAAGCAATGGGCTGTATTTATGGGCAAGGTTATTATTATTACAAACCATTGCCAGGTGAAGAGATAGAACGCTTTTTGATAAGTAAAAGCTAATACTAAAAATGTAGTGTTTCACCACCGGACTCTTTAAAACCGCTAATATGAAGGTATTTGCGGTTTTTTTGAAATCATAAAGTCGCTTATATTAAATTTTTTAAATAGTGTGGCTAATTTTTTATTCAAACGTCATGTTGAGAATATATTGACAGTACTGAAGATTTCGAGATAATTTATTCTGTAATGCTAACCATAAAAATGACTGAACAATGATAAATAGCAAACCGAGAACGCTAGATCGTATTGATTTAACTATTTTAGACATTTTACAAAAAAATGGTCGAATATCAAACAACACGTTAGCACAGCACGTTAATTTAAGTGCTAGCCCTTGCCTAGAACGTGTAAAACGCCTTGAACAAGAAGGCTATATTGAGCGTTACGGTGCTTTTTTAAATGCCAGTAAATTAAAGTGCGGTATGACAGCGTTCATTCAAGTAACACTTGATCGAACGACTGCCGATATTTTTAATGAATTTCGTTCACAGGTAGTGCAAATAAAAGAGGTTGCTGAGTGCCACATGGTAGTGGGAGGCTTTGATTACCTACTTAAACTGCGCTTCGAAAATATGGAAGCTTATCGCATATTACTCGGAAGTATTGTCGACTTGCCAGCGGTATCTCAAACGCACACATATGTTGTTATGGAACATGTAAAACGCCACTCTGGCATCCCTATTTTTGATTAACAATAGCTATAATGCAAAGTTATAGTAACACCTAGCGATTTCCAATATGTTTGCATTTGGCATTGTGAGCTAGTTTTTTTACATAACAGTCGATATAGTGTCTGTAGACGTTTTTTAGCTCTTTTTATTACGATATATTTTTTAAAAAAGCTGAGATGTAATTATTAAAATAATAAAGCTAAATAGGTAAAATGTTTTTCAAGCCATTTAGCAGAAGTTAATGAGACTCCATGAATATACTCCCATCAAACATGATCAAAAAATTTAGCCTTATCGCCGTTGCTTTCATAGCATTATCCGCCTGTAATAAGTCACCCACAACGCCGGTGAATACCAGCAGCGAAGCGGGAGCTAGCCAAGTTAACGCTGACAACATTAAAGCGCATATTGAATTCCTTGCTGACGACACATTGCAAGGGCGAGACACAGGTAGTAACGGATACCAAATTGCAGCCAACTATGTAAAGTCATACTTTAAACAATTAGGGTTAACGCCTAAAGGGGAGAATATAGGCGGCGATTCTGAAGGCTTTGAACAACAAGTTCGCTTTCGTAAAACCTACCTAGTTGATGGCTCCGCAAGTGCTGTTATTCACGGCTTAAAAGGTGATGTTGAGCTTGAGTATATTAATCAGTTTTTAATGTCGGGTTCTAGTTTAAAAAATGAAAGCGCGATTACTGCCCCTACTGTTTTTGTGGGCTATGGCGTTATCTCTGAAGAGTTTGGCTATAACGATTATGAAAATATTGATGTTAAAGGCAAAATTGTAGTAGCGTTAACTGGTAGACCTGATGATTTACCTTCTGAAGAGGGAGCTCATATTGGCTCTAGCGCAGAAAAAAGTCGTCATGCAGCTGAACATGGAGCAGTTGGTTTTATTACTATCCATACACCTAAACGTGAATTGGTCAGAAGTTTTGAAAAATCTGCACAATATGCCAACACACCACGCTTAAGTTGGTTGACGAAAGATGATGTTCCATTTGGCAAGCAACCTACATTAATTTCTGGTGCATATATTCAACAAGATGCAGCACAGGCGCTTTTTGAGGGGGCAGAGTTTAACTTAGTCGATATTTATGCAGCAGATTCAAATAATACCGTGATTAAGGGGTTTAACTTACCTTATCAAGTTACGTTGAAGAATAACTCTCGCCATGAACAGATCACTAGCCCTAATATTATCGCAGCTATAGAGGGGAGTGATGCAAAATTAAAAAATGAATATGTTGTGTTTAGTGCGCACTTAGATCACATTGGTATTAGTTCGCATGGCGATAGTGAAGACACCATTAATAATGGTGCACTTGATAACGCATCAGGGGTTGCTATTTTACTTGAAACTGCTCGTTTGTTAGCTGAAATGCCAATAAAACCTAAACGCTCAGTATTGTTTGTCGTAGTTACAGGTGAAGAAAAAGGCCTATTAGGCTCAAGCTACTTTGCAAATAACCCAACGCTTCCGGTAACGCAGCTCGTAGCGAATGTGAATTTGGATATGCCGCTAATTTTGTACCCATTTGCCGATGTTATCGCTTTTGGTTCTACGCATTCAACGCTAGGTAACATTGTGGCAACAGCAGCAAAAAAAGTTGATATTGAGCTAAGTGAAGACCCAATGCCAGAACAAGCACTTTTTACCCGTAGTGACCATTACAGTTTTGTTAAAGCTGGTATTCCATCGGTATTTTTGATGACTGGTTTTAAATCAACAGATGAGAACATAGATGGTGGTGAGGTATTTGGTGACTTTTTGAAAAATCACTATCATCAACATAGTGATGAAATTACATTACCGATAAATTATCAAGCAGCGGCAAATTTTGCGCTAGTTAATATGATGATAGGCTTAGAAATAGCTAACCAAACTGCTCGTCCGCAGTGGCATGTAGGTGACTTTTTTGGTTTAACATTTGCGCAATAATATTTATCTAAAAGTTGTGAACATTTACATTAGGAATGATTAATTGATGAATGCCCTTGAATATGCCCAACAGGCAAATGGTTCTTTTGCGCTTCCTGACGCGTGTTTTAAAATAAAAGCGTTAATGGAAGACGACGACTCAACTATCGAAGATTTCGCTAACGTAATCAGTGTTGATCCCTCAATGACATCGCGCTTGTTGCAAATTGCTAATAGTGCAATTTATAGTTTTCCAGGTGAAATAAGCACTATTTCACGTGCGATTACCATTATTGGTACACAAGCTATTTACAACATGATGCTAGTCGATGTTGCTGCAACAGCGTTTAAACACTTTTCAAATGACTCAATTGATTTAAAACGTTTTTGGCATATGAGCGTTTTTTGTGGCTTAGCGACTAAAAATTTAGCAATAACCGCCGGTATTCGAGATATAGAACGATTATTTGTTGCGGGTTTATTGCAAAACTTTGGCGAGTTAATTGTGGCAAAAATATCACCAGAGCTTGCTAAGCAATGTGAAGCTTACCATGCCGATTTGTTGCCTTGGCAATTACAGCAGCAGGTGTTAGGTTTTACTTATACCGAAGTTTCTGCCGAGTTATTAAAAATATGGCAAATACCAGAAAAAATAATTTTGCCAATTCGCCATTACAATAACGCTCATAATATTCAAATCAATAAAGATGTTCAGGTACTATATTTAGCATCAAGACTAGCATTAGTTGAGTGCCATCCTGAGGACTTTAGTTACGATGACAGTATTGATGCTGCGATATGTAATACCCTAAAAGTATCAACGGATGATCTAGAAGCAGCCGCTAATTTTGCGGCTATAGAAACGGAAAACATTCTCAATATAATGAATGCTAATTTTTACGGTTAATCAACAATAGCAGGTGCAACAAATATGATACACCTGCAAACTATTGACGCATTTCAAATACAAGACTTTGGGAAAAAAGCTTGTTAGCATCAGTCAGTTATCCATCTAAATAAAAAACGGGCGCTGTGAATAAAAATTATAATTATTAGCCCTAAAAAAATACAATGAAGGACATTTATGAGTACAGAAAGAGAGCATTTCAGTTCCCGCTTAGGGTTCATTTTAGCAGCTGCTGGTTCAGCTGTTGGTATCGGGAATTTGGTTGGTTTTCCGGTGAATGCAGCTAAAAATGGAGGTGGTGCATTTTTATTAATGTATGCTCTTTTTGTGTTTTTTATCTGTTTACCCGTAATGGTTGCGGAAATGGCCGTTGGTCGCAAAACAGCAAAAGAACCTGTTGGAGCTTATAAAGCCTTAAGTGGTGGAAGTAGGGCTTGGGGCGCTGCCGGTTTTCTTGGTGTATTAACTCCTTTTATGATCGCTGTTTTTTATATGGTTTTAACCGTTTGGATTTTTGGTTATATCGTATTAACCTTAAGCGGAAATTTAGACTATTTAGCGAGTAACAAAGGTTTTGGAGAGTTTGTAAATAGTCCTTATATTTTCGCTGGTATGATTGTGGTTGCAGGTATAGTTAATTTTATACTCGTCGCTGGCGTTAAAGACGGTATTGAGCGCGCATCAAAGATATTGATGCCGACTTTATTTATTATGTTACTGGTGATGGTGATATATGTTCTAACTCTAGATAATGCACTTTTAGGTGTTAAGTTCTTTTTAATTCCAGATGTATCTAAAATTACCCCTGCGGTGATTAATGGCGCCTTATCACAAGCATTTTTCTCATTATCCTTAGGCATGGGCATATTGATCACTTATGGTTCTTATATTGACCGTAAAACTGATATTGTCGGCTCTGCAAAATTGGTAGCGTTAACGGATACCGCCGTAGCTTTCACTGCTGGTTTAATGATTTTACCTGCTGTGTTTTCATTTAATCCTAACGTAAATCCTGCGGAGTTAAGCGATAGCTCAGTATCGTTAATCTTTACATTCTTACCGAAAATATTTTTAGCGTTACAAGCATCAATTGGTTATATCGGTGCAAGTGCTGTCGCGGCTTTCTTCTTTATATTGGTATTTTTTGCAGCGATAACCTCACTAGTCTCTATTTTAGAAGTGCCAGTATCTTATTTAGTTACGGAGAAAAAACACAGTCGTAAGAAGGCGTTATCTATTTTATTGATGACTGCAGGTGTATTGACTGTGTTCGCTACTTTGTCTTTCGGAATGGTTTCATACTTTACAGAATTTACCTACTATGCGGGCGGTACACGCTCATTCTTTGATGTGATTTATGATGTTTTCTACGATACTATTTTACCGCTTAATGGCTTTCTATTGTGTGTTTTTGTCAGCTATCGTTGGAAGAGATTACAATTATCAGAAGAGTTGTCGATAGGTAACGCAAACTATAAAGGCTCATGGGTAGAAAAGTATATTAACTTCTCGCTCGGCACATTTATCCCGGTTATTGTCTTTAGTATTTTTCTAAATACGGTACTGCAAAAGTTCTTTGGCTATAGTATTTTTGGTTTTTAACTGATGTAACTGTGTAATTTATTTTAATGGGTATGATACCTAAGGCCGGATAATTTGTTATTATCCGGCCTTATTTTTTTAGCGAGCACTTCTTATAATGATTGAATTTATCCAGCCATGTGACTTTAGTGAAAGCCAGCGACTATTTCATGGTCGTGGTCATGCATTTCCTGAGCTTTCACATGTCAATATTGATTGGTTTGATCCGGTGATTTTGATCAGTTTATACCAAGAAGTTGAAGCAGAGTGGTTAGCTGAACAGATTGCTCAGTTACGCATGTTGACCGATAAGTGCCAATCTATTCAAGTGCAATATCGCTGCCGTAAATTTGCCCCGTGCGAGTTAGTTTGGGGGCAAGATATAAGCAATCTAACGGCGTTAGAACATGGTTTGAAATACCATATTAATCTAGGAAAAGCACAAAATTCAGGCTTGTTTTTGGATATGCGTAACGGTCGTGAGTGGGTTAAACAGCATAGCGAGAATAAACGCGTGTTAAACTTATTTTCATACACCTGTGCATTCTCTGTTGCAGCTTTAGCGGGTAATGCGTCAAAAGTTGTCAATATCGATATGAGTAAAAGCTCATTAACCAAAGGACGAGAAAATCACCGACTGAACCATCAAGATCTCAACAAAGTCATATTTGAAGGTGTTGATATTTTTAAGTCATACGGTCGCTTGAAAAAGCATGGACCATATCAACTACTTATTTCAGATCCGCCATCATTTCAAAAAGGCAGTGTTGATATTGAACGAGATTATAAGAAAATTATCCGCCGCTTACCTGATTTAATGTCAGATAATGGTGATGTCTTACTGTGTTTAAACTCGCCCGACCTTAATATTGAATTTTTATTAGCGGAAGTTGCAAGAGAGTGCCCTGACTGCGAGTTTCAATATCAACTTAATGCACCCGCAGTTTTTAAAGAGGCGCATGAAGGTAAAGGTTTAAAGTGTTTATATTTCATTTATAACCCCCAAGTTTAAATACTTAAATACTTATATGCTTGAATAAATAGGTTATTCAAGCATATATCATTGGAATAATATTTTTATTAATTAAGTACCACGCGCGCCGCTAATAAAATTAAAAAGCTGCCGGTAATTTTATCCACAATATGACTATTAGCTTTTAGTTTTTCTAAAATCGGCCCACGAGACAGAGTAAAAGCAATAATGACATACCAAAGCATATCTATAATGCCAACGGTTGCAGTCATCACTCCTTTTTGTTGCCAACTTGCATCAGGCTCAACAAATTGGCTAAATAAGGCCAAAAAGAAAATTGCCAGTTTAGGGTTTAAAAAAGCAATTAAAAAACCATCTCTCCAACCATTGATTGTTGGATCAAAATCACCATTTTGTTGAGAAAGCTTTATATTTTGCTGTTTGCTCATCAAGGCTTTAATGCCTAAATATAAAAGAAATGCAGCTCCAGCATATTTTATTGTTGCGAATATCATCGGTGATTGTACTATCAACAACCCAATACCTGTGGCGGTAATAGCAGCATAAAGCGCAACCCCTAAGCCATGACTAATCGCTGTTGCATAACCCTGGTTAACACCACCGTTTAATGTGTTTTTAATGACTAAAGCAAGGCTAGGACCAGGTGATAAAGCACCAAGAATGCAAATAACCACCAATGATAACCATAAATGAAATTCCATACGTTAAATGCCTTAAAATGATTACTTAATTGAACTAACTAATGTGTATTTCTAATTCGCAGAAAACTGGCAAATCTTGGCACACCTCGTTGTGTTTTACCAATGTATTTATAGGTTATTACACTGCCAATTTTTGGCGGGTGCTTACGTTGCAAGTCAGTAAATCCGCTACCTATTTTAAATATGATCCCTTCAGGTGTTTTGACTTTAATGGCACCGAGTAATCCGTTATATTTTCCCTTACCAGGCAGATGTGCTATTACCACGGCTTCAGCATCTTGATACTTTTTCAGTTTTAATAAATTTTTACTGCGACCAATGTTATATTTTGCGGTTGAAAGGTGCAGCATTAAACCTTCGCCTTTGTCCTCAACAACCTCTGTTAACCAAGCCAACAAATCAGAATTGGAAACTACTTTTTTTTGCTCAATCATAGCTAAATGCGGTGAATTACTGTTTTTTACCAATTGCTTCATAAGTGATATACGATGATTAAAGTCACCCAGTTGATGGGGTAAATCGAATAGCATAAGCTTTAGCTTCTTCCAACATGAGCCGTTTGATTTTTTTCGTCGAACACAGGCGCTGATTTGTTCAAATTGTCCTCTGTCACTCCACAGTTCGCCACCCATTGCCATTTTAGGCCAATGTTCAATAAACCATGCGGGTGGATTTAAATTGTTTCCTTTGCGGGTTAATAATTTATCTCCAGTCCAATAGCCACGAACACCATCGAGCTTTTCGCTAACCCAGTAATCATTAATAACCGCATCTTCATAATATTTAGTAGCGTGCTGTAGCTGAGGTTTAGCCTGACTTTTTTTATCGATTATCATTTCCTGAGCTTGCACATCAGATAATTGAACGATGAAAATAGAGATCAGAAACAAAGTGGAGAAAAATTTATGGTAGCTAATTGAATGAAACATCCTTGTCCCTTAATCTAAAGTAACTTTAAAGTATTTAGCGCTTTTGTTGGCTAGATTCGAATACAGTATAGAAGTATTTTTTTGATTTGGTTTATCACTTGATGAATGAGCTAATTATAGGCGTTATCGATTAAGTCGACTTTTTCTCAATCTTGACTACACTCTGGCTTACTATGGAATTCAATGGATGAAAGCCAATGCAAAAAATAATTATTTTTAGTCTACTGACGATGAGTTTATTATTTTCAATGACAGTAACAGCAGGAAAAAAGCACTGTAAAGGGTATCGAAGTAAACTCGACAATGTGCAAACGCAACAACGTCAATCTAACTCAAACAAGCGTAGTCAAAGCTTAGCAGTTAAAGAGTCTAAAGCTCGAAATACATGGTGGCAATGTGAAACGGGTAAACTCAAACCTAAAACAAAGAAAAAAAAGCAGAAAAAAGTTGCGAAACAACGCAGAAAAAAGACACTTAAATCTACTACGGTAAGGGCAGAGCAAAAGCCGTATAAGGCGATTAAACCTTTAATACCTTTTGCCAGTGATCACCCTGTTGTAGTGCGCTCTAAATACCAAGTTGAAAAATTACAGGCTTGGTTATCATTTTATAAACCCGCGAAAATGTGTGCTCGGCCAAAATCAACTCAACAGTTTGCCGCCTGTGTTGAAGACAAGCGCCGTCAGCAAATTGAATTTGATAATTATTATTAAAACTTTGTTGTTATTTTCACTATTAAATTGTTTTTTAAACCACAATATTCTGCTGAATTTTTAAAGCTGATTCTTACTTACTTGATAAATATGAATAATATTTTTTGGAACGACCTTTGCTATTACTTACTATTACTTGCCATTAATGATGTAAGAAAAAATAACTTAAAGGTCTATTATGACAAATAACATATCAGAAAAGATAAAACGCTTAGCACTAACTTTGCTAGGCTTTGTGTGTTTGTTGTTAGGAGCAATATTCATATTACTACCTGGTCCTGCGGTATTATTTATTCCGCTGGGCCTAGCTTTGTTAAGTTTAGAGTTTGATTGGGCTAAAATTTGGCTCAAAAAAAGCCAACGTTATTTTCGTCGGGTGGCTATTAAAGCCGACCAAGCCATGCATTGGTTGAATAGGAAACTACGCAGTTAAGCAAGCGTGACAACTAAACATAATTAAGTACTAGATAAGTCATTAGCTTAAATCGTAATGACTTACCTTTACCTTAATCGAGCCGTTTAAATCTGGTGGGTATTTTGAGGTTTGTGATTATCTCTGTGTTAAATATTGTGCTTTTGTATCATTGTATTGAGTAACAATATTATCAATAGTTTCTTGGCAATAATCTCTTAAACCACTTAATAGCATGAATTTCTTGCCGTTCCCGATCACTTGACCTTTTGAAACTAAATCAAATGATAAGCAGGCATTTCCGCGTTTACCATCAATATCGAGTGTGGTTGACGATAACTTTAATGTCACTTCTTCAAAATCTAGATTATCGAGATGAATTGACATACTTTCGTACATGATCATAGGGCGAGTAGGGTTGATCATAACCTGGCATTCTTTCATTAATTCGACAAGAATATGAGGAAAGGTGTGTCCTGAAAACTCAACATAAGCTCGAGTTAACGCCGTGATGGTTTTGCTACTCTTTGTGTAGTCACCCGATACAGACATATTCAGATATTCTTTTTGATTATCGTCAACAATACTCGCTGCAGTGGTTATTTCTGTTGGAATCGTTAACTTAGTAGCATCGGTAACCATACCTGAGAACTTAAAACTCATTTCTTTGTGTAAACCAGCACGCTCTAAAATTAATGAAAACAGCAAGTCACCAGGCACACAGAAACGCTTTGCTTGTATATCATGAAGCGGATTAAAATCGTCAGCAATTTGCTTTGCAAAATCGCTCGCCTGTTGACGTGTGAAACTAATTTTATCATCCGTAATTTGGCAATAATTTTCTAAAAACATGGCTATTTACTATCACTTTAAGGTGTTGAAATCGGCGCTATTCTATCAGTATGATGGATTAAGATCGAAGTTTATTCATCTTTAACAGACAAAGCAGACCAGTAATTGTAGGGCCTTTAGAGGTTTGTTGGTTATTTATGTGAGTCACTGGAATGAAAATATTGAGACACAAGTTGCTCTTTATTTTGCTTACTCAACTGCTTAAGCTGATATTCACGACGACTTGCTTCCTGACGATTTAATTGCGGCTCAGCATAGACTAATGTGACTGGTCGACGGACACGAGTATACTTTGCTGCTTTTTTGTTGCACTCGTTGTGCTCATACAAACGTCGTTCAAGTGACGTAGTAATGCCGGCATAAAGGCTGTTGTCAGCACAGCGAAGAAAATAAACATACCACATAAATTAAGTGTCTGATCGGTGAACTATTCACGCATTTTCGCAACTTTTGTCTAGATATTCGAGGTATTATTGAATTAATGCTAGCTGCTAGAAGTCGATTTTTATATTATTACACCCTAAAAAAATAATAGGTTGAGATATGTTGCAAATAGAAGCGGGTGCTCTGCGCAAAATGCGAGCGGATTTAGACGCAGACGGTACGGTAAATTATCGTATGGTTTTAGGCGAACAAGAAGTCGAATTAAATCCACTTATTTCCAAGCACCTGACGCTAAATTTTACCGGCCATATAGATTGTCAGCACTGTGGTCGAAAAATTAAAAAGAGTTATTCTCAAGGCTATTGTTACCCTTGTATGCAAAAATTAGCACAATGCGATATGTGTATTATGAAGCCAGAAACTTGTCATTTTGAGCAAGGCACTTGTCGAGATCCGCAATGGGGAGAAAGCAATTGTATGATCCCGCATTATGTTTATTTGGCAAATACTTCAGGTTTAAAAGTCGGTATTACGCGTCATACACAAATACCTACTCGCTGGATTGATCAAGGTGCCACTCAAGCATTGCCTATCTTTAAAGTAAGTACTCGCTTACAGTCTGGTTTAGTAGAAATTGCTTTAGCGGAGTTTATCGCGGATAAAACCAATTGGCGCGCAATGCTCAAAGGTAGTGCTGAAAACATAGATCTAAAAGCAATTGCAGAAGAGCTAAAACCAAAAATAGCAGAAAAATTAGCAAGTGTTAGCCTTAAGTATGGCACTGATGCTGTCATAGCATTAGATGAAGATATTGTAGATTTACATTTTCCTGTAACGCAATATTTAACCAAAATTTCATCTTTTAACTTTGATAAAACAGCTGAGGTTTCAGGTGTTTTACTTGGTATAAAAGGGCAATATTTAATTTTTGACACCGGTGTTATTAATATCAGGAAGTTTACCTCTTACCATGTAAGCTTGAAGGCAAGTTAATTATTTTATTTGATATTACATAGGCTAAACTAAACTTATTACTTGAGATTGTATTTATAATTGAGTTATTTGTAGCGATGAATGAGATTTTAGGATCATTATGATGAATGAAAACGACTATGCACAACAAGCCAGTGAAATATTTGTACTTTCAGATTCTTTTATCCGTATTAAAGAGCTGATCGATGATGACAATTCTACGATTGACGATATTGCTGACGTAATAATATTGGATCCTGCATTAGCAGGAACCATATTAAAACTCGCTAATAGTTCACTTTTTAGCTACCCAGGTAAAATTGACACCATATCAAAAGCTGTTTTGGTGTTAGGTATTACTGAAGTTTATAATTTGGTTATCGCCTTTTTCACTAGTCGTGCATTTAAAGCGTTAGACGTAGAACAAGACTATTTAGATGATTTTTGGTGTAAAAGTGTAGATTGCGCACTAATAGTAAAGTATCTAGGTGTTAACCTGAGAATTCCCAATGCAGAGCGCTTATTTCTTATTGGTCTTCTACATAATTTGGGTGAACTTGTTGTTCAACAAATAGCCCCTGAGAAAGCCGTAGTTGCGAACAAATTTACCGCTACTGAATTGCCGTGGGATAAACAAAAAAAGACACTTGGCTTTACCTATGCTGATTGCGCTGCAGAGCTTTTAAAACAATGGCAATTGCCTTTTAGTATTATAGAGCCTATTCGTAATCAAGATAATAGCGACTTTACTTACAGTACAGACGAAATTAAATTACTCTATTTATCAAAAAGAATTATGTTGAGTCAATTCGACTGCAGTGCACACGATGCTGAGTTGTTATTTCCTGATAATGCTATGCAACAGTTACTTATTGACGATGAAATGCTACAAGGAACAATTAATTATTGTGATTTCGAGCGTTTGAGTATTTTATCGATTATTAACCCCAGTGCCGCTACCATTTTTTAGTGGCTAAATTACTGATGGTCATCATGTTTAAAACCTATTCAATATGATGGTCATTGCATTTCACTTTTAGACATTCGTAACGTTAAGCTGATTGATATAGGTTAGTCTGCAGCCTAGTTATTTTGGCTAAACTTACCGACATTAGTTTGTTTACAGTACAAAAATAATCACTGTTAATTCATTTTTTCTTTTTAAATTTAAGTCTCCTATTGATTAAATTTATATCAATACGCAAGTCTTTCTTCGTTAAATTACGTTTCTCTATAAAATACTTTACGCCCCTCCATCATGGTAATAAATGTTGCACCAGTTGCTCTCAAATCAATTTGATTCGCACTATTGTGGTGCGTTTATCTCGGCATGAAAATCACTAACCTTTTGTTTTTAATTGTTATTTTTTTTGGCATAAAGCTTGATAAGGAATAGTTAATAATAATTAAGGGAAATATAACATGAAACTAGTAAGCGCAATTATAAAGCCATTCAAGCTTGATAATGTCAGAGAGGCCATTTCTGAGATAGGCATTGAAGGTTTAACTGTTAGTGAAGTTAAAGGCTTTGGTCGTCAAAAAGGTCATACCGAATTATATCGTGGTGCTGAATACCAGGTAGACTTTTTACCGAAAGTTAAACTTGAAATCGCTGTAAATGATGAGTTTGTACAACGGTTAGTTGATGCGATAGCTGAAGCGGCGCATACCGGTAAAATTGGTGATGGCAAAATATTTGTTTATGACCTTGAGCAAGCCGTACGAATTCGTACTGGTGAACAAGACATAGAAGCGATATAGGAGAAAATCATGGAACAAAATATTTTTCAACTACAGTACGCAATGGACACTTTTTATTTTCTAATTTGTGGTGCCTTAGTCATGTGGATGGCTGCTGGCTTTTCAATGTTAGAAGCTGGTTTAGTTAGAGCTAAAAATACCACAGAAATTTTAACTAAAAACGTCGCTCTTTATGCTATTTCTTGCATGATGTATTTATTTGTCGGTTACGACATTATGTACGGTGGCGGCATGTTTTTATCAGGTATAGAAACGGTTGATCCTGCAAAAGTGTTAGCTGATTTCTCTACAAGAGAAGATGGTTTCACTGGCGCGGCAATATATTCAGCTGCATCAGACTTCTTTTTCCAAGTAGTTTTTGTAGCAACAGCGATGTCTATTGTGTCAGGTGCCGTTGCTGAGCGTATGAAGTTATGGGCATTTTTAGCTTTTGCGGTTGTGTTAACGGGTGTGATTTATCCAATGGAAGGTAGCTGGACTTGGGGTGGTAACGCCGTGTTTGGTTTATACACACTTTCAGAGCTTGGATTCTCAGATTTTGCTGGTTCAGGTATTGTACATATGGCCGGTGCAGCAGCAGCCTTAGCTGGTGTTTTACTGTTAGGTGCTCGTAAAGGTAAATACGGTAAAAATGGTCAAATAAACGCTATACCAGGTTCAAACTTACCTATGGCAACTTTAGGTACCTTTATTTTATGGATGGGTTGGTTTGGTTTTAACGGCGGTTCAGTGTTAAAGCTAGGTGATATTGCTAGTTCACACTCAGTGGCTTTGGTTTTCTTAAATACCAATGCCGCAGCTGCAGCCGGTGCTATAGCAGCATTAGTATTTGCTAAATTGTTATTCAAAAAAGCTGATTTAACCATGGCACTCAATGGTGCATTAGCAGGCCTAGTTGTTATTACCGCAGAGCCATCTACACCAACACCTATACAAGCTACACTGTTTGGCGCAATTGCAGGTATTGTTGTCGTGTTATCAATTATCAGCTTAGATAAAATAAAAATTGATGATCCTGTCGGTGCTATTTCAGTACATGGTGTTGTTGGTTTACTAGGTTTATTACTAGTGCCTGTGACAAATAGTGGTTCAAGCTTTAGCGGCCAATTAATTGGTGCGGCAACTATTTTTGTTTGGGTATTCGCTACAAGCTTTGTTGTTTGGTTTATTTTGAAAAAATTAATCGGCATTAGAGTAAGTGAAGATGATGAATATGAAGGTTGTGATAAATCGGATTGTGGTATGGAAGCTTACCCTGAGTTTACTCGTGGCTAAGTCACGCTAAAACTAGTCGCTTTAAAACCATTAAGCCTGTGTATTCATTTACACAGGCTTATTTTTTTACCGATTACTACTTCAACTTAACGCTATAAAATAGTCTAACGTTGAAATATTTTTCAAAGTTTACTGCCATTAGTCATAAACTGTGTAAAATTAGGTATTAATCGATTTTTTTATTAGTGGATATTAGATGGCAAGAGAGCAGTTTGGCGTGTGTGCAGAGCCTAGCCTTCATGGTTATTATTTATTATTTAATGCCTTAGATGATAACTATTTGTTTTTGCGTAAAGCACTATCACGGTTGCCAGCTTTATTTGATAAATATGCTGATCGTTTTTCTGAAGCTAATTTAGCTGGTGTTATTGCTATTGGTACCAACTTTTGGGATGAACTTTATCCCCATGGGCGACCTAAGCATTTGCGTCAATTTCCAGAAATGGCGATTGAAGATTGCACAGCGCCCTCGAATAATTACGATTTGTATATTGAAATTCGCGGTGATCGTGCAGACGTAAATCACATTGTTGCGACTAAGGTCTGTCAGTTATTAGCTGACAGTGTTGAGTTGGTTGAACAAGTAAGAGCTTTTCGATTTTTAGATGGCCGTGATTTAACGGGTTTTGTTGATGGCACTGAAAACCCACAAGGTCATCATCGTCGACGTGTGGCCTTGATTAACGATGAACAAGATGCTGAATTCGCTTCAGGCAGCTATTTACATATTCAGCGATACCGTCATAACCTGAACTTATGGAATTCATTAGAAGTGAAAGAACAAGAAGACGTTTTTTCACGTACTAAAGTTAATAATGAAGAGTATTCAGAAGAAAACAAAGCGCCCACATCTCATATAAAACGCGTGAATTTAAAAGATAGTGAAGGCAAAAGTATTGAAATATTAAGACAAAGCATGCCTTATGGAGATATGAAGCTGCAAGGGTTGTTTTTTGTTTCTTATTGCCACTCACCTGAGCCATTCGAATTAATGCTAAAAAGTATGATTGGCGGTGATGCACATGGTCACAGTGACCACATGCTTAAATATACTCAAGCCGAAACTGGCGCAGCATTTTTTGTACCTAGCTTAAATATTTTGGCAAAGTTGGGTGAGTAACGCTGATAAAATTAAGAAAGCGAGCTTAAAATAACCAGGCTGATTTTCTGCATATATGCTTAGTGTCGCTGAATTTATATTTTAGTATCTTTTGCTAATTTTAAAGGTAGGTTAGCTTTCAAAGGCTGCAGTATAAAGATACATAACCCTTATTCAGTCATTACTCAGTACTTGATCAGAATCACTAATTTAGTTTGATTTATTAAGCTAAATTAGTGATATAAATTTAGCTTAATCAGTTAAGTTAGATTTTTTAAGAATAAATCTTCAAGTCTCGAAATGGTTTGTTTAATTGCTTTGACGTCAGTTGGGGCAATGAAGATGGTGTCGTCACCTGCAATCGTACCTAAAACACCATCACTTTTACTTAAGCTGTCCAGTAAGCGAGCGATTAGCTGTGCTGCTCCAGGGCTTGTTCTAATGATTATCATTACATCGTTATGTTCAATATCAAGAACAAGTTGCTTAAGTGGGCTTTTAGCTGTTGGCATTCCTAGCTCTGCAGGCAAGCAGTAAACCATTTCTTGGCGGGCATTACGCGTACGTACCGCACCAAACTTGCTTAACATCCGTGATACTTTAGATTGGCTAATATTTTCAAAGCCTTGAGCCTTTAAAGCATCAGCAATATCGCCTTGTGAACTAAATTGTTCCTGATTTAATAAATCTTTGAAAGCTTGCACTAAAGCTTCTTGTTTGTTTTGTCCGCTCATATAGGTCCATTAAGTGATAAAATTATGGTCGACTATTGTTGGTTGATAATATCTAAATTATACCTAAGTATTATTTCACAATTTTTATTATACGTTATCCTTATAGGTCAATACAGATGAATAACACTAACTCAATTAAGTATTGACGCGCTAGGCGGGAAATATATTTGATAGAATTGGTATAAACATTGTTTTTTTGTTGGTTATAATATATCTTTTGGCCAACAAATTTTTTTACGTAATTACTCAAATTTTCGGAGACATCGAATGAAAGTTGCTGTGCTAGGCGCTGCTGGCGGAATCGGCCAAGCGTTATCTTTACTATTAAAAACTCAATTACCTGCAGGTTCTGAGCTATCTTTATATGACGTTGCACCAGTAGTTCCAGGTGTTGCCGTTGATTTATCACACATCCCAACAGCAGTAAAAGTTGCTGGTTTTGGTGCTGACAACTTAGCCGGTGCTCTTACTGGTGCAGATATTGTAATTATTCCTGCTGGCATGCCTCGCAAACCAGGTATGGACCGTGCAGATTTATTTGCTGTTAATGCTGGTATTATTAAAACCTTAGCTGAAGGTATAGTGGCAAATTGCCCTAAAGCCTTGGTTGGTATTATTACTAACCCTGTAAACGGTACAGTGCCAATTGTTGCTGAAGTTTTCAAAAAAGCAGGTACTTACGACAAAAACCGTGTTTTTGGTGTGACTACACTTGATGTTATTCGCTCTGAAGCTTTCATTGCTGAATTAAAAGGCTTGAACGTAAGCGAAGTTAAAGTTCCGGTAATTGGTGGCCATTCAGGCACAACAATTTTACCACTTCTTTCACAAGTTGAAGGTGTTACTTTTTCTGATGAAGAAGTTGCAGCGTTAACACCACGCATTCAAAATGCGGGTACTGAAGTTGTAAACGCTAAAGCTGGTGGCGGTTCTGCTACACTTTCAATGGGCGCTGCTGCTGCTCGTTTTTGTTTATCTTTAGTGAAAGGTTTACAAGGCGAAGATGTTGTTGATTACGCTTATGTTGAAGTTGAAGGTGGCGATGCGCCATTTTTTGCTCACCCAGTACGTTTAGGTGTAAATGGTATTACTGAAATTTTACCTTACGGCGAGCTAAGTGCTTTTGAAGAAAAAGCTAAAAATGACATGCTTGCTACATTAAATGCAGACATTAAAGAAGGTGTTGATTTTATCAACGGCTAATCTTTTAACGTCATGCTTAAAACCGCGTTTACGCGGTTTTTTATTGCCTAAATTTTGTTTAAAGCCACTTAAATTCCCTGTTCTAAAATGTAGGGTAGAGACTTTTAAGTGACAAAATAGTATTTAGATTAAGTAATAGGTAAAATGCACACAACTTCATTAATTATAACTGTAATATGACCCAGCCCTTTAGTTATCAAACAAGCTTTATATTAGACAAATCTCATTTTAGTGAATGCTATGAGGAGTCTGTGCCGGCACAAACGCCCATCACTCTGTATCGTAAAGGTGCTGTTTTGATGTTAATTGGTGCCGTATTAGTTATTTTTTCAGAGCTTAACCCTTATGCAGCCTGGTTTATTTTCACGCTAGGTGTATTAGAAATTGTTAGTAGCCACTATAAAAAGCCGTGGTGGGTTGCACGTCAGATGTTAAGTAAAGTCGCCAAAGCTGAAGTTACCCTCAAAATTGATGATGATTGTATACACATATCGTCATTCTATAATGATAACAATATGAAATTTAGTGATATTAACCAAATAACAGCAACAGAAAATGGTTGGTTAATAAAACATAGTAATAGCAGGCATTATATTTCTAACCGTTGCCTTGATGAGCAAGCTCAGGCTTTTTTAAAAGCTAAAATGGGCTAATAATTTACCTTGATGGAGCTATTGTTTATTTTGGTGAGCTTATTAATCATATTTATATAAATTTAGTATAAGTTCTATAAAAGTTGAATGAGAATAATTCGCAAAAACCTTGACAGCGATAAGTATCTTCATTAGTCTTGCGGCAACTATAAATTCATCAATTTTCTAATTGTTTAGGCAGGTTTCATGTTGAATAAAATTTGGTTTTCTTCTTTTGTTTTAGTCGCTATTTTAGCGACGAGTAATAGCGCTTTCGCCAATGACGATGTTAATGTTTACTCATATAGACAACCGTTTTTAGTTGAACCATTATTTAAAGAGTTTACGAAAGAAACGGGTATCAAGGTTAATGTAGTTTTTGCCAAGAAAGGCATGGCTGAAAGATTAGCACGTGAAGGCGAATATAGTCCCGCCGACATTTTATTAACAACTGATATTAGCCGCTTAATTGAATTAAAAGACAAGCATTTACTTCAAGCCGTTCAATCGCCAGAACTCACGGCCGCAATTCCAGCACAATTTAAAGCGTCGGATAATACCTGGTACGCATTAACAACACGCGTTCGTAATATTTATTCGGCAAAAAGATTGGGTAAAATTGATTTTAATTATGAAGACCTAGCTGATGAAAAATACCGAGGTAAAATTTGTACTCGCAGCGGCAAGCATCCATATAATGTAGCACTAATCGCTTCAATGATCGCAGAACATGGCGAAGCCGATACTTTGACTTGGTTAGAAAAAGTTAAAGCTAACTTAGCTCGTAAACCACAAGGTAGTGATCGAGCGCAAGTACAAGCTATTCATCAAAACTTATGCGACATATCATTAGGTAATAGTTACTACTTTGGTAATATGCTTAACGATGAAAAACAAAAAGTGTGGGCAGACGCTGTTAATATTAACTTCCCTAATCAAAGTAATCGCGGTGCTCATGTTAATATTTCTGGTATGGCCATGGCAAAATATGCACCAAATAAAGCTAATGCCCTAACTTTAATGAATTTTCTTGTCTCAGAGCCAGCGCAAAAAATGTATGCTCAAACGAACATGGAATACCCTGTTCGCCCTGGTGTAGAACCTTCTAAATTAGTCGCTTCTTGGGGACAATTCAAAGCCGATAACTTATCGCTTGAAACTATCGCTAAACATAGAAAAGCGGCATTGATTTTACTTGATAAAGCACAATTTGATCTCTAACTCTCAACATCTCGAGTTCACTGAGTGATAATCGGTAATAAAAGTACCAGCTGGAAATTTTTCAGCTGGTTTTTTGCTTTAGCGCTAATGTCACCTATTGTAGTCATGCTAATAGGTAGCATGAGTGATTCAGGCGACCTTTTTTCGCATTTATGGGCTACGGTATTACCAGAGTATATCCAAAATACCATTATACTTGGCGTGTTGGTCGCATTGCTTTCATTTTGTTTTGGTGTGCCCGCTGCAGCGCTTATTAGTCAAACTAATATCGTCATGGCTAAGCAGTTAAGGTGGCTATTAATGCTACCGCTGGCGATGCCGGCTTACTTAGTTGCTTATCTATATACTGATTTATTTGATTATGCTGGACCTGTGCAACGTGTATTGCGTGCATGGTTTAATTGGCAATCCCCCAATGATTATTACTTTTTTGACATTAGAACCATAGGTGGCGCGGCAATTGTCATTTCATTGGTGATGTTTCCTTATGTCTACATGCTGACACGTACCGCTTTTGAGCAGCAAGACAGAAACCTGTTCAGAGCAAGTCGCTTATTAGGTTGCACCGAACGACAAAGCTTTTATCAGATAGCGTTACCATTAGCACGACCCGCTATTGCCGTGTCACTAATGTTAGTGATCATGGAAACACTCGCCGATTTTGCTACCGTACAATACTTTGCTGTAAATACCTTAACGACGGCTATTTATGATACCTGGTTAGGTTATGGTGATTTTGGCGCGGCGAACGCCTTAGCTAGTGTACTGATGTTATTTATTTTATTTATTGTGGTTGCCGAACAAAGAGCTAGAGCAGGGCAACGTCATCAATCAAGTCGACCAAATACAGAGCATCAGCTAAAGCAGCTGACTTTTGGACAACAAATACTGGCCAGTATTTTTTGTTGGTTCTTGGTGATTGCTGGGTTTTTATTGCCGTTAACGTTACTCATTATTATGGCAATAGATTATGCTGATTATCATCAGTTGATTGCGTTAATTGCTACCGGTAAAAATAGTATTGAAATTGCGGTTTATAGTGCGACTATAGCCACTTTAATTGCACTGACGCTGGCTTTATTTCAACGATTACATCAAAGTCGCGGCCGCATGATACCCGTGCAAATTTCTGGCTTTGGTTATGCTATTCCCGGTACGGTACTTGCCATGGCTATGTTAGCTACTTTTGGTCCTTTAGATCATCTCATTAACGACATTGCCAAAGCGCTAAGTTTTCAAGCGCCGGGGTTAATTCTATCGGGTACGGTCTTCGCCATTATTTTTGCATTTGTAGTACGTTTTTCTGCTATAGCTAATGGCACGATAAACGCAGGCATTAGCCAAATACCTAAATCGCTTGATCTCGCGCCTGGCAGTTTAGGCGTAAAAACTTTACCGGCTATTTTTCGGGTACATCTACCGTTATTAAAATCATCAATTTTGGTTGCTTGGCTGTTAGTGTTTGTTGAAGCAATGAAAGAGTTACCTGCTGTGTTATTATTACGCCCGTTTAATTTTGAAACCTTAAGTACGCAGATATATCAGCTAATTTCCGACGAACGCCTAGAACAAGGGGCGTTAGGTGCTATCTTGATTGTTTTGTTTGGTTTATTACCCATTATTTTTCTTAACCGCCAGAAGGACAGCGAGTGAAGCCACTTATTAATATTGAAAATTTAGCGGTCGAATTACAATCTAAAAGCATCCTCTCTAACGTTAATTTATCACTGGGAAAAGGTGAGATTTTAGGGCTTGTTGGCCCTAGTGGATGCGGCAAAACTACGTTGCTCAACACGTTGGCGGGTTTTATTGCACAAAGTACTGGCACCATTGAAATTAACACTAGCCATAAACCGTCAATACAAGTAACTATCGATAATATGTTGCCAGCAGAGCAGCGTAATATTGGTATGATATTTCAAGATTACGCATTATTCCCACACTTAAACGTTAATGAAAATATTTGCTTTGGGCTTAAAAACCTCACCAAGCTAGAGCAAAAATCGCGTTGTGAGGAATTATTAACCTTGCTTGAGTTATCAGCATTTGGGCAACGATACCCGCATCAACTATCTGGTGGCCAACAACAACGTGTTGCAATTGCAAGAGCGTTAGCGCCACAGCCCAGTTTACTGCTACTTGATGAACCATTTTCAAATATTGACGCGAGATTGCGTAATGAGTTAATGATTGAAATAAGGCAGCTATTAAAACGCTTAGGTATGACCGCTATTTTCGTTACTCACAATAAAGACGAAGTGTTTACATTTGCAGATAAAATTGCCGTTATGCATCAGGGGCAAGTATTGCAAATGGGATCGCCTGCCAGTGTTTGTCAGCATCCCAATAGTTGGCAAGTTGCTGACTTTTTACAACTGGGCAGCTGGCTACCGGTTACTTTACTTGAAAATGAGCACTCTGCATCAGTATCTACACTTATTGGAGATATTGAATCTGAAAATATTTTACAACAAACAACAAATAATACGGCTAATAAAGCACTGAGTTATCAGTTATTAATAAAGCCTAATCATGTCGAGTTATGTCAGCAGCAGAAACCTAATGTCGTTATTGAACACGTGAGTGTGACAGAACAAGGTTTTCACTATTTATTGCGCAGCACTGAACAAAATGTTGCATTATCCTTTACTCAGTTAAGTTATTATAGCCAAGAGCTTCACAGATTAGGTGATGGATTATCGGTGCGATTAAAAGCCGATAACTTTCATTTATATGCGGTTGAAAATAGCCACTTATAGGGTGATTTTATTACCACTGTCGCTGATCTGTGACAGTAAAATAGTATTTTTAGCCAAAAATTATTAATTTTTCGGGCCAAGTTGGGCAACCGATCCACAAAAGCCCACAAATTCATTCACTTCCCTAAAAGCCTTTATTTTCTAGGCACTCAGCGCGTTCAAATTACAAAACTTTGCTTGACATAAGTTGACTTTACTCACTAAACTGTATCATTGTGGTAAAAAGTGGGAATTAGTGGATCAAAGGTGATCCCAAACTAATAAAGTGGATTATGTACAGAGGCACTAGCGCTATAACGCTCGACAGCAAAAATAGAATCACGATACCTACAAGGTACCGCGAGGAGCTGTTTGCCGATTGCCAAGGAAAAATGGTTTGTACTGTTGATATTCAACATCCGTGTTTATTGTTATACCCGCTTCCTGAATGGGAAGAAATAGAATTAAAGCTTTGTGGCTTATCAAGTATGAACCCACAAGAGCGACTGTTACAACAAGTGCTATTAGGCAATGCCTCAGATTGTGAAATTGATAAAAGCGGTCGTTTATTAATTAATGGCCCACTGCGACAACATGCTGGCTTAGAAAAAGGCTTGATGCTTGTTGGACAGTTAAGAAAGTTTGAAATCTGGAGCGAAAATGCATGGCAAGATCAAATGCAGCAAGGTATTGCTAAAATTCAGTCAGGTGAAATAGAGCTCACTGACCGACTTCTTGATTTGTCGCTATGATAAATCAAACCACGAAAATAATGAAAATTATAGGGTGTCGATAAACTCATAATGCAACACGATAATGCACATATTTCAGTACTACTTGCCGAGTCGATTACAGGACTTGCGATTAAACCAGATGGTATTTATATCGACTGTACTTTCGGTCGTGGCGGGCATTCAGGGTTAATTCTTGAAAACTTAGGACCTAAAGGTCGTTTGATTGCGATAGATCGTGATCCATCAGCGATAGCCGCTGCAGAAAAGTATGCTAACGATGAACGTTTTATTATTGAACATCATGGTTTTGCTGATTTAGAAATGATTGTAGAAAAACATCAGCTAGTTGAAAAAATAGATGGTGTTTTATTGGATCTAGGCGTGTCATCTCCGCAACTAGATGAAGCAGAACGTGGCTTTAGTTTTATGAAAGACGGCCCGCTTGATATGCGTATGGATACATCACGTGGCCAAACAGCCGCTGAATGGCTAGCCGTTGCCGATGTTGAAGACATTACGTGGGTGCTTCGAACTTTTGGTGAAGAAAAACATGCATGGCGCATTGCCAATGCGATTGTCGACGAGCGCGAAGTTACCGCGTTGACACGCACCGGGCAATTAGCGCAACTCATTAAGAAAACAGCGCCACAAAGAGAAATTAAAAAGCATCCTGCAACGAGAAGCTTTCAAGCAATTCGTATGTATATCAACAGTGAATTAGAGCAAATTGAGCAAGTGTTGGCTGCGTCCTTGTCAGTATTAGCAACAGATGGCCGTTTGGTTGTGATTAGCTTTCATTCGCTTGAAGATCGCTTAGTGAAGCAGTTTATGAAAAAGCATTCACAAGGTAAAAAAGTACCTCGTGGTATGCCAATCAGTGAAGCAGAATTAAACAAAGGTAAAAACTTGAGCTTAATTGGCCGCAAGTTAAAACCAACGAAAGATGAAGTGGAAGAAAATGTGCGTTCTCGTAGCTCAGTACTTAGAGTTGCTCAGAGACTAGTACGCTAACTTTGGCGCATTAGTATGGCAAACCAAAAAGTTGTGTTAACGCTTGATATTTGGCATGACATTCGCCGTCATTTTTTGGTTTATGGCATTTTATTATTGGTATTGATTTCTGCGTTTTCGGTGATTTATTTCACCCACTTAAATAGGCTTACTACCAGTAAAATTGAAATATTATTAACTGAGCGTGACGCTTTAGAAAATGAGTGGCGCAACTTGGTTCTAGAGCAAAATAGTTTGGCAGAACATAGCGCGATTGAAAGTAGCGCAGAGAAGCAACTGAATATGACCAGACCAGACGCAAGCTCGGAAATTATAATTAAATTACCATGATTTATTAGCACGGGTAGGCAATGAAAAAACCAGCACAATATAATCCAAACACGGTAGCATGGCGTTTTTACGTTGTGTTAGGCGCTGTTGTGCTGATTTACGCAGGTTTGATGGCTCGTACTGCTTACATTCAAGTATTTGAACCCGACATGCTGAAAAAGCAAGGCGACAATCGCTCGCTTCGTACCAATACAAAAACAGTGCAACGCGGTTCTATTGTTGACCGTAATGGTCATGAACTGGCGATCAGTGTGCCTGTGGAAACCGTTTGGGCTGATCCTAAAATTATTTTTGACACAAATGCGTTATCGATGACTGAACATTGGCAGGCTCTGGCTGATGTATTAGGTCAAGACGTGAATAAGTTAAAAGTTCGCGTGACGAAAAACCCTCGAAAACGCTTTGTTTATATCGAGCGTAAAGTAGCGCCAGCAATGGCAAACTATATTCAAGAGTTAAAAATTCCGGGTATTCATTTACGTAAAGAATCTAAACGTTTTTACCCCGCAGGTGAAATAAGCGCGCATATTGTTGGCTTTACTAATGTTGATGATAAAGGTATTGAAGGCGTAGAACGCGTTTATGACCAACTGTTGACCGGTGAAGATGGCGAGAAAAAGTATCGTAAAGATGCCAAAGGCCGCAAGATTGAAATTTTATCAGTTAAAGCGTCTACCCAACCTAAAACAATTACCTTAAGTATCGACCAACGTATTCAAGCTCTTGCTTATCGTGAATTAAAAGGCGCGGTTAAAGCATTTAAAGCCACATCAGGCTCTGCTGTTGTTACCAATGTAAATACTGGCGAAGTTTTAGCGCTTGTTAATAGTCCATCATACAATCCAAATAATCGTTCAGGTGTGGCAATTCATCGTTTTCGTAACCGTGCGATTACCGATATTTATGAGCCAGGTTCGACCATGAAGCCGTTAACAGTTTTAACCGCTTTGGAATTTGGTAGCGTAAAAAAAGACAGTATTGTTGATACCTACCCAGGTTGGATGCGTTTAGGAGGGAGTCGTGTTTCTGATCCTCGCTATCTTGGTAAAATCACTTTAGCAGAATTATTGGTGCACTCATCTAATATGGGTACCACTAAATTGGCATTATCGGTGCCAAAAGATTATTTAATTGATAAGTTTTTTGACGCGGGATTTTCTGAAGATACAGGCACTGGGCTGGTAGGTGAAAGCTCTGGCATGATGCACGATAGAGCACGGTGGTCAAAGTTTGAATTGGCTACGCTATCTTGGGGGCATGGTGTCGCAATTACGCCAATTCAACTGGCACGTTTTTATACAACATTAGCGAATGGTGGCATTAAAACACCGTTAACTATTTTAAAACAAGACAAAGAATCATTAGCGCAGCAAAAGCATGAACGTATTTTTTCAGCTGAAAATAGTCAAAATGTGGTTGAAATGTTAGAGCAAGTGGTTAATGAACATTATACCGTAGCGAAAGTTGACGGTTATCGTGTTGGTGGAAAAAGTGGTACGGCAATTAAAGCGTTTGCCGGTGGATATGGCAATGATTATGTAGGCTTATTTGCTGGAGTCGCCCCTATTTCAGATCCTGAAATTGCCGTGGTTGTGGTTATTGATGACCCTGGCGGTGATTTATATCACGGTGGTGAAGTTGCCGCGCCGGTGTTTTCTCGAATTATGAAGGGCACGCTGCGGCTGCTCAATGTCCCGCCTGATGCGAACACGCGAGTGACCTCTGTAAAAGCAGAGAAAAAAATTGAAAGTGTACCTAAGGAGCGTGACCATGTTTGATCACGCTTTAACCGTTTCTACTGCACCGACAAATTTTGCCGCCATTGAAGCGGTTTTAAGCTTTGGTGAAATTACGCTTGCGGCTAATGATTTAAGGCAATTAGCAACACAGTTTTCTCAAAACTTTAACTCAACTAGAGCTAATTTAGTTAACGACACGAGGGCGTTAACGTCGGGCGATGTTTTTTGCGCGGTTATTGGCAGTTTACGTGACGGCCGTGAATATACGGTACAAGCGTTATCGGCGAATTGTGCAATGATATTACAAGAAACAACTGAGTCGTCCGAACATGGAAAATTGACATGGCTTGGACAAGCCTCAGGTCAAGAAACGCCAGTATTAAGTTATTTCCAGCTGAATGATAATTTGTTCAATGTTGCAAAAGTATTTTATGGCGAACCGCAAAAATTGTTAAATATTATCGGTATTACCGGTACTAATGGTAAAACCAGCACGAGCCAAATTATTGCGAACTTACTCGATAGTTGTCAGAAAAACTGTGCAGTTATTGGCACCAATGGCGCGGGTAAGTTGGCACAATTACATACGATTGAAAACACCACGCCGGGCGCAACTGAGTTGCATCAATTGTTGGCGTTATTTGCCGACAATAAAATTACCGATGTTGCTATGGAAGTATCTTCGCATGCTTTAGCGCAAAAACGTGTTAATGCAACCTTATTTAATACCGCCGTTTTTACAAATTTGAGTCGTGACCATTTAGATTATCATCAAACCATGGCCGCTTATGCTGAAGCAAAAAAAGCTATATTTACTGGCGATAATAAGCAAGTAGCGGTGATCAATGGCGACGACGCGCAAGCACAAAAATGGTTAGAAAATTGGCCAAGTACTCAAGCTATTGTTGTTTATGGACGAAACGCCAATGTTGCTAGTTATCAGCGCTTCGCACAAGCACTAGATGTTAAACATTATCCTCAAGGTGTTTGTTTCCAGCTGGTTACTGACCAAGGCAAATGTGAAATTAACAGCCAATTATTAGGTGACTTTAACGTTGAGAACTTGCTTGCTGCTATTGCCGTGTTAATGGTCGAAAAAATAGCCCTTGCGACAATTGCTAAAGCGATTACTCAGCTTGTGCCCATTATTGGTCGCATGGAGTCATTTTCCTTACAAGGTAAACCTACAGCCGTAGTTGATTACGCGCATACCCCAGATGCATTAGCCAGCGCTTTAGATGCTTGCCGATTACATTGCCAAGGTAAGTTATGGTTAGTATTTGGTTGCGGTGGTGACAGAGATACAGGCAAAAGAGCGTTAATGGCTAAAGTTGCCGAAAGCAAAGCAGATTGCATGATCATTACCAATGACAACCCGCGCAGCGAAGACCCTGAAGCCATAGCTGCAGATATTATTGCAGGGTTAGATAAAAATACACGTTTTGAAAAAATACTAGATAGAGCAACGGCAGTATCCACGGCTTTACAACAAGCGGATGCCAATGATGTTGTGCTTTGCGCTGGAAAAGGCCATGAAGATTACATTATTTTTGATAATGAAAAACGCCATTATGACGAACGTGCAGTAGTTAAAGCATTCTACTCTTCAGAAAAAGAGGTAACGGTATGATTGCGTTAACCTTAACTGAACTGTCACAAGTGATAAATGGTGAACTTATAGGTGAAGACTTAACAATTCATGCCATAAGTACGGATAGTCGTGCATTAAAACCTGGTGATGTTTTCTTAGCATTGCAAGGGCCAAACTTTGACGGACACAAATTCTTAAGCCAAGCAAGTACATTGGGCTGTAGCGCGGTAATCGTTCAAAAAGCGCAAGCAGATCTTACTATTGCACAAGTTGTGGTTAAAGACACTAACATAGCACTGGGTGAAATTGCAGCTTATGTAAAAGCAAAAGTTGCGCCGAAAACGGTTGCTATAACCGGTAGTAGTGGCAAAACCACCGTAAAAGAGATGGTGGCGGCAATTTTAAGTCATTTAGGTAATGTGCTTGCGACGAAAGGTAACTTTAATAACGATATTGGTGTGCCGTTAACACTATTACGTTTAGAAGATAAACATGATTTTGCTGTCGTAGAGTTAGGTGCAAATCATTTGGGTGAAATTGCATATACCTCCGCATTGGTTAAACCCGATGTAGCCATCATTAATAATATTGCCGCAGCGCATTTAGAGGGGTTTGGCGATTTATGTGGTGTGGCTCGCGCTAAAGGTGAAATTTTTTCTGGCTTAAATACCGGTGGCGTTGCCATTTATAATCAAGACACTCAATGGGCAGATAAATGGCTGTGGCGCTTAGCTGACAAAAAAGTCCTGAAATTTTCCTGTAAAGATGTCGCTGACTGTTACAGTCATCAAGAGACTTTAGACGAAAACGGTTGTGCAAATTTCACTTTAACAACACCAGTAGGCAGTACTTCAATTGCGTTGACCGTGCCTGGTCATCATAACGTTTGCAATGCTGTTGCGGCAGCAACTATCGCATTAGAATTTGGTGCTAGTTTAGAAGATATTCGCTTAGGTTTAGCAAAAATGGCTGAAGTTAAAGGACGTCTAAATTTACATCAACTTAATAAGCAAACTAAATTAATTGACGATACTTACAATGCTAACGTCGAATCAATTAATGCTGCATCTGATTTATTAGCCAGTTACCCAGGGCGTAGAATCCTTATTCTTGGTGATATGGGCGAACTAGGCTCAGAAGCACGCCGATATCATCAAGAGGTTGGCGAGCATGCAAAAGACAAGCAAATTGACGATTTGTTGACCTTAGGCGTGCTAAGTCAAAATGCATCTGATGCTTTTTATCAAGGGCAGCAAAAACAAGCTCAACATTTTAGTAGTAGAGAGAATTTATTGTCACGTTTACAACAGTTACTTCAAGATGAAAAACAACAAGTGACTATTTTAGTAAAAGGTTCGCGCAGTGCTCATATGGAATACGTAGTAGCTGATATTATTCAATGGCATAACAGTCAGACTATGCAGGAGCAGGCATAATGTTACTTTGGTTAGGTGAGTATCTCACTCAGTATTATTCATTTTTTAATGTCTTTTCGTATTTAACATTTCGAGCCATTATTTCAACTCTTACTGCGTTGATTATCTCGTTATATTTTGGCCCTAAATTGATCCGAGCATTACAAAATATGCAAATAGGTCAAACGGTTCGCGATGATGGTCCAGAAAGCCATTTAGTTAAATCGGGAACACCTACCATGGGTGGGCTATTAATATTAGCGTCTATCGTAGTCAGCGTTTTATTGTGGGCCGATCTAACTAACACCTATGTTTGGGTGGTGTTATTTGTAATAGCTAGTTTTGGCTTGATTGGATTTGTTGATGATTACCGTAAAGTTATTCGCAAAGACTCTAATGGCTTAATTGCCCGCTGGAAATATTTCTGGCAAACGGTTATTGGTTTAGCTACGGCAATATTCTTATATCAATTTGCCCAAAGCCCTGAAGAAACAACGTTACTCATTCCATTTGTGAAAAATGTTTTACCGCAGTTAGGCTTGCTTTATATCGGTTTAGTGTATTTCGTTATTGTCGGTACAAGTAACGCGGTTAACTTAACCGATGGTCTTGATGGCTTAGCTATTGTACCAACCATTATGGTAGCAGGCGCTTTCGCGGTATTTGCTTACATGACAGGCCATGCAAACTTTTCTGAATACTTACATATTCCACACATTGCCTTAGCCAGTGAGCTGGTGGTGGTATGTACGGCAATTGTTGGTGCAGGCTTAGGATTTTTGTGGTTTAACACATACCCTGCGCAAGTTTTCATGGGGGATGTTGGCTCACTTGCTTTAGGTGCTGCATTGGGTGTTATTGCTGTATTGGTGAGACAAGAATTAGTGTTATTTATTATGGGTGGTGTATTTGTTATTGAAACGCTATCGGTAATTTTACAAGTGGGTTCATACAAATTGCGTGGTCAGCGCATATTCCGTATGGCGCCTATTCATCATCATTACGAATTAAAAGGCTGGCCAGAGCCAAGAGTGATTGTTCGCTTTTGGATAATTTCTTTAGTGTTAGTTTTGATTGGCTTAGCCACTCTGAAATTAAGGTAAATATAAACGCGTGAATAAACATTTGCATCAGTCGGTAACGACACAATTAGCAAATAAGCGAATCGTGATCTTAGGTATAGGGATCACAGGATTGTCGTGCGCGCGTTTTTTACATCGTCATCAAATTTCATTTGCCGTAAACGATAGTCGAGCAATGCCTATTTCGCCCGGTGACTTTAAACATCAATTTGCAGATAATACTTTGGTACTTGGGCAGTGGGACTCTGCATTGATCGCCCAAGCAGAAGTGTTAATTGTCAGTCCAGGTATTGATATTTCAGTGCCTGAAATTAGCCATGCTATTGCAAAAAATTGTGATGTTATTGGCGATATAGAACTATTTTGTCGCTTAAGTGATACGAAAATTATTGCCGTTACTGGCTCAAACGGTAAATCTACCGTGGTTTCAATGCTAAATTATGTTGGTAACGCACTAGGCTATCATGTGCAGTTGGGTGGAAATATTGGCTTGCCAGTGCTTGATCAAATAGATGAAGTAGCCGCTGATTTTATGGTGTTAGAACTGTCAAGCTTTCAGCTTGAAACAGTTAAAAGCATGAAAGCCTTAGCAGCGACCATATTAAATATCAGCGATGATCATTTAGATCGCCATAAAACCATAGAAAATTATGCTACGATTAAGCAAAAAATTTATCAAAACGCACGTTATGCAATTTTTAATCGTGACGATGAATCAACTAAACCCAATGAAAGTTTTACTAACACTGAACAGTTAAGCTTTGGCTGTGATTCAGCACAAAATGCAAATTTTGGTTTAGCTGATATTGATGGTGTTGTGCACTTAATGGACGGTGAAACAGCGTTATGTTCATTAACAGAGTTACCATTACAAGGTATTCACAATGCGGTTAATTATCTAGCGGTATTGGCTTTAGGAAAATGTGCGGGCTGGAATGTCGCTGCGATGCTAGCAAGCTTAATAACCTTTAAAGGCCTTGCACATCGTTGCGAAGTAATTGAAACAACCGATGGCATTTGTTGGGTAAACGACTCAAAAGCCACTAATGTTGGTGCAACACTTGCCGCTATTGAAGGGCTATCACCGACATTAAAAAACAATAAACTGATTTTGATTGCTGGCGGTGATGGCAAAGGTGCTGATTTTTCTCCGCTAACACAAGCGCTGACACAACACGTTGATTACTTGATCACATTAGGTAAAGACGGACGCGCTATTGCTTCATTACGATTACCAAATCAAGCCAGTACAACGACCCATGTTGAGACCTTATCAGCAGCAGTTTCGCTGGCTAAAAATCAGGCTAACGCAGGCGATATGGTTTTATTATCACCAGCTTGTGCCAGTTTAGATATGTTTTCAAATTATGTTGAACGCGGTGTTGTATTTATAAAGTCGGTGCTAACGCAAAAGGAGCCTGTGTAATGTCGGTTTCTTTTGCAAACTTGTCACAGTGGACAATGCCAACCTGGCTACAAGTTGAGTCTCGCTCGGTTGCCACCTTTGATCGCAGCTATGTATTACTTGCACTTAGTATGTACATGATAGGTTTAATTATGGTGGCAAGTTCTTCAATGCCAATTGCCGAGCGATTATTTGAAAACCCATTCCATTTCATCGTCAGACATATGATTTATATCGTATTAAGTTTAGGAGTTGCAGGCCTAACGTTACAAATTCCAATGCAGCGCTGGCATCAATTTAGCAGTAATTTATTGATATTGGGCATTGTTTTACTGGTTGTTGTTTTAGTCGTTGGCCGAAATGTTAATGGCTCTACACGCTGGATCGCCATTGGACCGATAACGATACAGGCGGCAGAGCCAGCAAAGTTGTTTTTCTTTTGCTATTTATCTGCCTACCTAGTGAGAAGACGTGATGAAGTCATGGAAAACGTTAAAGGTTTTGCCAAACCATTAATCGTTTTTGGAGCGTTAAGTGGTTTGTTATTAATGCAACCAGATTTAGGCACCATTATCGTGATGTTTGTCACCACCTTTGGCTTATTGTTTCTAGCCGGTGCTAAGTTATGGCAATTTATAGCTATTTCAGGTGTAGGGGTCACATTATTATCAATGCTAGCGTATTTCTCTCCGTATCGCTGGGCCAGGGTGACGGGCTTTCTTGACCCATGGAAAGACCCTTTTGGCAGCGGTTATCAGTTAACACAATCGTTAATGGCTTATGGTCGCGGTGAAACATTTGGTCAAGGCCTTGGCAATAGTGTACAAAAATTAGAATATCTCCCTGAAGCACATACCGATTTTGTTATGGCTGTGCTTGCAGAAGAATTTGGCTTTATCGGCATAAGCGTTATTTTAATCTTAAGCATGAGCTTGGTTTTTAAGGCTTTATTATTAGGTAGAAAAGCCGTTAATCAAGAGAAGTATTTTGAAGGTTTTTTTGCTTACGCAATTGGTATTTGGTTTTGTTTTCAAGCAGCGGTAAATATAGGCGCTAGTGCAGGCATAGTACCGACCAAAGGTTTGACCATGCCACTAATAAGTTATGGTGGTAGTTCCATGATCATTATGACTATGGCGGTCGCCGTTTTAATCCGTATAGATCACGAAATAAGATTACAAAGTATTCAAGCAACCAGTCGCGCTACTGGTACTCATAAAAGCACTAAGAAGAAATCAAGTAAAGTGAAGAAAACTAAAATTATCGAGGGCGGCAATGACTGAACAAGTAAGTCATGAAGTTAAACGCCCAACACTGCTCGTAATGGCAGGTGGAACCGGCGGACACATATTCCCAGGCATTGCTGTTGCAGATGCACTGGTAAAACAAGGTTGGAATATCCATTGGCTGGGCACGGCTCAGCGAATGGAAGCCGATTTGGTGCCTAAAAATGGCTATCCAATTTCATTTATAAACATGGCAGGCGTGCGTAATAAAAACTGGCAAACATGGTTGAAAACACCGTTTAAAATTATGCAGTCTGTTATGCAGTCTATCCAGATTTTACGCAAAGTTAAGCCAGATGTTGTGTTAGGAATGGGAGGCTACGCAAGTGCTCCAGGTGGAGTAGCTGCTTGGCTACTAGGAATTCCGTTGGTATTGCATGAACAAAATGCCGTTGCAGGTATGAGTAACCGTTTTCTTTCGTATTTAGCAACGACAACCTTAAGTGCGTTTCCGGGAGCTTTTAGTAAAAGA
The DNA here is from genome assembly GCF_014077595.1 of Colwellia sp. 6M3. Classification (NCBI taxonomy): domain Bacteria; kingdom Pseudomonadati; phylum Pseudomonadota; class Gammaproteobacteria; order Alteromonadales; family Colwelliaceae; genus Colwellia; species Colwellia sp. 6M3. The sequence continues at coordinate 81,006 of NZ_JACGWF010000001.1, forward strand.
GTGACTTCTAAAGTCGTTGGCAACCCATTACGTAGCGATATTATTGCCATAAAAAATGTTGTTCCTGCACAGCCTGCTACCAGTAAAAAAGTGTTAGTTGTTGGCGGAAGTTTAGGGGCAAAGATACTGAATGATGTAGTGCCGCAAGCGATGAATCAAATCAAGGTGCAAAGTATTGATGTTTGGCATCAAACAGGCGGCGGTAATGAACAAGCCGTACTAAAAAGTTATCAAGATTACGGATTACCTGAAGAAAAGGTCAAGGTAACAGAATTTATTGAAGATATGGCAGCAGCTTATGAATGGGCCGATGTTGTTATTTGTCGAGCAGGTGCACTTACTGTGTCGGAATTAGCCATGGCAGCAAAACCGGCAATATTTGTACCTTTGCCACATGCGGTTGATGATCATCAAACTAAAAACGCTATGTATTTAGTTAATTGTGGCGCGGCAAAGTTAATTCCACAAAAAGAGTTTAATGGCACCACACTAGGGCAAACGCTAAATAGCCTGTTTATATCAGATAAAGTAGTGCAGCAAATGTCTAAAGCTGCACACAACGCTGCCCATGCTGATGCAACGAATCTCGTTTCATCGGCTTGTATTGAAGTAGCAAAAATATGAGTAAATTAATGACAGCACAAAATGACAAAAATACTGTATCAAACCTGAGCAATAACAGGGTGCCAGAAATGCGCCGTGTGAAAACCATCCACTTTGTTGGTATTGGTGGCGCGGGTATGGGTGGTATTGCTGAAGTATTGTTAAATGAAGGTTATCAAATTACTGGCTCTGATATTGGAGAAAACCAAGTCGTTAAACGACTAATGGCTTTAGGTGCAAAGGTAACTATAGGCCATCACGCTGATAATGTTTCTGGCGCCAGTGTTATTGTGGTTTCAACCGCTATTGATAGTGAAAATCCTGAACTGACTGCAGCATACGAGCAACGTATCCCTGTTGTTCGAAGAGCTGAAATGTTAGCCGAGTTAATGCGTTTTCGTCATGGTATTGCCATTGCCGGTACACATGGTAAAACCACCACTACAAGCTTAATTGCCAGTATTTTTGCACAAGCAAATTTAGATCCTACTTTTGTTATTGGCGGTTTACTAAATAGTGCTGGAACGAATGCTCGTTTAGGTAGTAGCCGTTATTTAATTGCTGAAGCAGATGAAAGCGATGCGTCATTCTTACATTTACAACCTATGGTTTCAGTGATCACAAACATTGACGAAGATCATATGGAAACGTATGAAGGTGATTTTGAAAAACTTAAAGATACCTACATCGAGTTTTTACATAACTTACCTTTTTATGGTTTAGCCGTGGTTTGCTTAGATAACCCAGTCGTGCGAGAAATTTTACCGCGTATTAGTCGCCAAGTTATTACCTATGGCTTTTGCGAAGATGCAGACGTAAGGGCAACACAATACCAACAATCAGCCGGTATGAGTTCATTTGTTGTTGAACGTAAAGACAGTGCTCCTTTAGCTATAAGTGTTAACTTGCCCGGCGAGCATAATGTATTAAATGCCTTAGCAGGTGTTGCAGTAGCTATTGATGAAGGTGTTGCCGACATTGCTATTCAACAAGCTCTACAAGGTTTTGCAGGCATAGGCAGACGTTTCGAAAAATTAGCAACGTTGCAAACCGAGCAAGGCGAAATGATGCTAATTGATGATTACGGTCATCATCCAACAGAAGTGAAAGCAACCATATCTGCAATGCGTAACGGCTGGCCTGAAAAAAGATTGATCATGGTATTTCAACCTCATAGATATTCGCGCACCCGTGATTTATATGAAGACTTTGTGGAAGTGCTATCTGAAGTTGATTGCTTATTTTTACTTGATGTTTACGCTGCAGGCGAAGCGCCAATTGCCAATGCCGACAGTAAAAGTTTAGCGCGTAGTATTCGTTTACGTGGCCAAATAGAACCTATTTATGTTAGCGACAGTGATAAATTAGCCGAACTAATCTCTGCTCAATTGCAAGATGGCGACATGGTTATTACACAAGGTGCCGGAAATATTGGTGCAATTGCGCGTAGTTTAGCTGCAGATGAAAAGTTGACGGTGACAAACTCATGAAACCTTTAATGGAACAAAAGTTAGCCGTACTTTATGGCGGTACATCAGCAGAGAGAGCTGTGTCTCTAAATTCAGGTGTCGCGGTTGCTAAAGGCTTAGAGGCTGCTGGTTTTAAAGTACAGCTTATTGATACTCAAGACTACTGTTTAAGCGATCTTGTAAAGCTTGATATTGATCGAGTTTTTATTGCCTTGCATGGCCGAGGTGGTGAAGACGGCTGTGTACAAGGTGCATTGCAATATATGAATATTCCCTACACAGGTTCTGATGTGTTGGGCTCTGCATTATCGATGGATAAAATTCGCAGTAAGCAAGTATTTCAAGCGTTGAACTTACCTACCGCGGCTTTTGCTATTGTCGATAAAGCGCAATATCAAATGGCAGATGCAGAAAAAATTCTGCAACAGCTAGGTAACATGGTTATGGTGAAGCCAGCTAATGAAGGCTCCAGCATAGGAATGTCTAAGGCAAATAATGCCGAAGAATTGCATCAAGCGCTGATTGCCGCGTTTAACTATGACCACCAAATATTAGTAGAAGCTTGGGTTCAAGGTCCTGAATACACGATTGCGATTTTAGGCCAAACGGCTTTACCTGTAATTCATATGGAAACGCCAAACGATTTTTATGATTACGATGCGAAATATAAATCTAATACTACGCAATATCACTGTCCTTGCTCACTTTCAAATGAGGACGAAGTTGAACTTCAATCGATAGCATTAAAGGCGTTCAACGCCACGGGTGCAAAAGGTTGGGGACGTGTTGATGTCATGCGAGATAGCCAAGGACAATGGCAGATACTAGAAGTAAATACTGTACCAGGTATGACAGAAACGTCATTAGTGCCTAAAGCTGCAAAAGTATTTGGTTTAAGTTTTAGTGAGTTAGTAACAAAAATTGTAGAAATAAGCGCGGAAGGTAGCGCGTAAGTTATGGCAACGTCACAACAACTTCCGTTAAAGGAAGAGCTCTCAAACCTGCATTGGTCATTTTGGTTAGGGGTTACGTTTTTCGTTGCGGTTATTATTGCGATTTTATCGTTTGGTATTTTTTTAAACAAACAATTGAGTGCTGAAGAGTCGGCACCTGTTACATCTATTGCTATAGCGGGTGAAATGCCGTATACAACGCGTGCAGATATTGAAGGTGCAATAGAAAAAGTTAACTTAGGTAATTTTTTCAACTTAGATGTTAATGATGTACAGAAAAAAGTGGCCATGTTGCCATGGGTTTATTCAGTTTCTGTACGTAAAAAGTGGCCTGATGAACTGAAGATCTATGTGGTAGATCAGAAGCCTATCGCTCATTGGAATGGTGACTTTTTAATAAATGTTAATGGCAAGGCTTTTCAGGCGGATGTAAAGCGCTTAGCCAAAAAATTACCGGCCTTTTTTGGGCCAGAAGGTAGTGAGCAAATAGCATTAGACAATTTTATAAATTTGAACAAGTTATTGGATTTTAGCCAATTAGCAATTGATGAATTAGTGCTGACTGAGCGTTTTGCTTGGCAGCTAATCTTAAATGATGGCATTACCATTGATTTAGGACGAGATAATAGAGTAGAACGAATACAGCGTTTTATGGATATTTATCCAGAAATTAAATTACACAAAAAGGAAGGCCAACAAGTTGATTACGTTGACCTGAGATACGATACCGGTTTAGCCGTTGGTTGGAAGACCTCGGATAATAAAGAAAGAGTTTAGCCTGAATGTCAAAAATAACTGAAAGAAATTTAGTGGTTGGATTAGATATTGGAACGTCAAAAATTTCAGTAGCTGTTGGCGAGATCACGCCTGATAACCAGCTCAGTATCGTAGGGGTTGGAAATCAACCTGCTCGTGGCATGGATAAAGGCGGTGTTAATGACTTAAACCTCGTTATTCAGTCCATTCAGCGTGCGATTAATGAAGCTGAATTAATGGCTGATTGTCATATTACCTCAGTTTATCTTGGCATTTCTGGTAAGCATATCAGTTGTCAAAATGAAAACGGTATGGTGCCAATTAATGACAAAGAAGTCATGCAGGACGATGTAGATAACGTGATTCATACGGCGCGTTCAGTACCTATTTCTGCTGAACGTCGGATGTTACATGTATTACCTCAAGAATATAGTATTGACTGTCAAGATGGCATTAAAAGTCCTATTGGTATGTCAGGCGTAAGAATGGAAGCCAAAGTTCATATTGTAACGTGTGCTAATGATATGGCTAAAAACATTGTTAAATGTGTTGAACGTTGCGATTTAAAGGCTGACCAATTAATTTTTTCAGCACTTGCCTCTAGCTACGCCATTTTAACTGACGATGAAAAAGAGCTCGGTATCTGTGTTGTTGATATGGGTGCAGGCACCATGGATATAGCTGTTTTTACTGGCGGGGCGTTACGCCATACGGCAGTAATTCCAGTAGCGGGTAATCAAGTCACTAGTGATATAGCTAAAATATTTCGCACACCGTTAAGCCATGCTGAAGATATTAAAGTGCAGTATGCCTGTGCATTGCGCCAAATGGTGAGCATGGAAGAAAACATTGAAGTACCCAGTGTTGGAGGACGTCCAGCGCGTTCAATGTCTCGTCATACCTTAGCTGAAGTTGTTGAGCCTAGGTATCAAGAGTTATTTGAACTTATACAAGAAGAATTAAGAGAGTGTGGTTTAGAAGATCAAATTGCCGCAGGTTATGTATTAACTGGCGGAACCGCAAAAATGGAAGGTGTGGTTGAGTTTGCTGAAGAAGTATTTCAAATGCCAGCTCGTGTAGCGCAACCTTCTGACGTATGTGGATTGAAAGAGTATGTAAACGACCCAACATACTCAACGGTTGTTGGCTTGCTGCATTACGGCATGCAGGCGAGTCAGCAACAAAGTAACGAACAAAAGAAAAGTGAGTCAGTTGGTAGTATCGGATCGAAAATACTGGCTTGGTTTAAAGGCGAATTTTAATTAGTGGCATTAGCGGCTAATTAAAGGTGTAAGAAAAGTGTTTTGGTGGAACAAAACGTAATAAAAATCGGAGATAATAAAATGTTTGAATTAATGGAAGATCATAACGAAGAAGCAGTCATCAAAGTTATAGGCGTTGGTGGTGGTGGTGGTAATGCGGTAGAACACATGGTTTTACAAACCATAGAAGGTGTTGAATTTATTACCGCAAATACTGACTCGCAAGCATTACGTAATTCAGCGGCGAATGTTACTTTACAACTTGGCCACGATGTTACAAAAGGTTTAGGCGCTGGCGCAAATCCAGAAATCGGTCGTCGCAGTGCAGAAGAAGATAGAGAAACCATTAAAGAAGCACTTAAAGGTGCTGATATGGTATTTATCGCTGCAGGTATGGGCGGTGGTACGGGTACTGGTGCAGCACCTGTAGTAGCTGAAATTGCGAAAGAAATGGGTATTTTAACGGTTGCAGTAGTAACCAAACCTTTCCCATTCGAAGGCAAAAAACGCATGAATTATGCTGATCAAGGTATTGAGTTTTTATCAAAAAATGTCGATTCATTGATCACTATTCCAAACGAAAAACTGTTAAAAGTATTAGGCCCAGGTACAAGCTTATTAGATGCATTTAAAGCGGCTAATGATGTTCTATTAGGAGCAGTGCAAGGTATTGCGGAACTTATTACTCGACCGGGACTCATAAATGTCGATTTCGCCGATGTTAGAACGGTAATGTCTGAAATGGGCACAGCAATGATGGGCTCAGGTACAGCATCTGGTCCTGATCGTGCAGAAGAAGCAGCAGAAGCCGCAATTTCTAGCCCGTTACTTGAAGACGTTGATTTAGCAGGCGCTCGTGGTATTTTGGTCAACATTACTGCAGGTATGGATATCAGTATTGATGAGTTTGAAACTGTAGGTAACATGGTTAAAGCTTTTTCATCTGAAAATGCTACGGTAGTTGTTGGTGCGGTTATTGACCCTGAAATGACAGAAGATCTGCGAGTTACCGTTGTAGCAACAGGTATTGGTGCAGAGCGTAAGCCTGACATAACACTAGTTAACCCTGCGCCTATTGCTGAACCGCAAGTGGTTGGTGGTGATTATATTCCAAGCGCACAACCAGAGTTATCAGCGAGTCCGGTAACCATGCCAGAAGCAAATGCTCAAGCACAAAAAGTAGCGGCAACAGAGCTTGATGATTACTTAGATATTCCAGCATTTTTACGCAAACAAGCTGATTAATCGCGATTAATTTGGCTTGCTAATAATGCTATAAAAGTTGGAATATTGATTTTGTTAGGCTTTTTTGATATATTACGTCTCCGCTTAAATCAGTGGCGGCTAATAAATATAAAATATAGGCTTAAGAAGGCTATTTATGATTAAACAACGTACGTTAAAAGAAAGTGTCTCTGCCATTGGTGTAGGGTTACATAAAGGTGAAAAGGTGCAGATAACTCTCCGTCCTGCGCCTGCTAACACCGGTATTATTTTTCGCCGAGTTGATTTAGATCCCGTTGTCGATATCCCCGCGACACCGGAAGCTGTGGGCGAAACTACCCTTTGTACATGTTTAGTGAATGAGCAAGGTGTTCAGATTTCCACCGTCGAACATTTGCTTTCTGCTGTTGCAGGTTTAGGTATTGATAACCTTATTGTTGAGGTTGACTCACCTGAGATTCCAATTATGGATGGCAGTGCTTTACCGTTTGTATATTTAATACAGTCGGTAGGCATTGAAACATCAAATGTTGCCAAACGCTTTTTACGCATTACTAAAACTATTCGCGTTGAAGAAGGTGATAAATGGGCCGAATTAAAGCCTTATGAAGGATTCCGCGTAAACTTCGCTATTGAATTCGAACATCCTGTAATCGTAAATACTTGTCAAGCGATGAGTATGGACCTTTCAAGTTGTTCGTTTATCAAAGAAATTAGCCGTGCACGCACCTTTGGTTTTATGAAAGACATTGAATTCTTGCGCTCACATAATTTAGCACTCGGTGGCAGTTTAGAAAATGCTATTGTGTTAGATGAATATCGCATGCTTAATAAAGATGATCTTCGCTATGATGATGAGTTTGTAAAACATAAAATTCTTGATGCCATTGGTGATTTATACATGAGCGGTGTTAGTATTTTAGGTGAACTTAATGCCTTTAAATCTGGTCATGCATTAAATAACATCTTGCTACGAGAAGTATTTAAGCAAGTTGATTGTTGGGAATGGGTGACATTTGAAGACAGTGCTAAGTCGCCTATTCAATATCAAGAGATTGAAGCAACGTCTTTTTAATAGATTTTCCTTTCAATACTTAGCAATTAAAACCAGTCGATGACTGGTTTTTTTATAACTAAAAAAGGGATTTTTTAAGCAAAAAACTTTCAGGTAATAAGATGAAGGTATGCATAGGTGAAGAACTGCTAATCGTTATTGATATGCTCTTTGTTAGTTACAATAGATAGTCCTATTATTTCTTTGCATGTGCTGCTAGTTTTTCAAGTTTCTTGCGCAAACTATCGGGTGCAGTTTCAGCAATTTTTAATAAATGAGCTGCAGTTGCTGCCGAAATAGTCGAATTAATCGCATTAGGTATTATCGTTTTTTCAGGGATTTTGGGTCGAAATGGTGTGATTTTAATCTCGACTTGATTATAAGTATTGTCGGTAACTTTAATTAACTCACGACAAATATTTACTTTTTCAAATTGTAATCGCTGGCTCCAAACCGCTGAATTAACCTCAATAACGATGGCGTTTGCCCTGAAATTGGCTATTTTCCACACATCTGCTGGTAGGTCGGGGCAGATTTGTCGTACAATGTCTGACAATACTGTTAAAGAGTTGGTTTTTGCGGCTATTTGTGCCAAAGTGCCTGACGTTGAATTAAACAGCGCTGACATGTCTGTAGGGATTCTAGATTTTCTTGCCATGAGTCAGCTCTGAACTATACGATGAATGAATTATGAGTTTAACATTACTATACCGTGGAAAGAACGTTAGATTTTCAATGAAGCTAAATAAGCTACATTGGTTTTCTGCTTTGACAGCCTTTGCGCTCGTATCTGGCTTTATTGTTCATTTAGTTATTTCTGCTGATGACATACCACAAAACCCAATATATGGTATGTCTAGTCTACCGAGTACCCAAGCGCCTAAGGTAAATAGCCAAGTAACCGCTGTCACCATGAAATTAGCTGAGTTACAAAGCCAGGTATTAAGATTAAATGCCCTTGGAGATCGTTTAGCTGAAGAAGCTAATATTCCTGATAACGAATTTAACTTTCAGCAATCACCACCAAGTGGTGGGCCTATGATCCAGAGCAATGAAGATAAGCAACAGAGCTTAACGGAGTTACTGCTGAGCATAACATCATTAGAAAAAACCTTAGAACATGAAGAAAAACAATTAAAAATGCTTGAATCTGTCAGTTTTGGCCACCATATAGAAAATACAAGGTATTTATCTGGTCGACCTATTGTTAAAGGTTGGTTGTCTTCATATTATGGTATTCGTAAAGACCCTTTTAATGGCAAAGCTGCCATGCATAAAGGTGTAGATTTTGCCGGAAAAGAAGATGCCGACATTATTGCGACTGCATCAGGTGTTGTAAGTTGGGCAAGTGACCGTTACGGGTATGGGCAATTAATTGAAATTAACCATGGTGACAGTTTAAAAACTCGCTATGGGCACAATAAAGAAATACTCGTTGCAGTAGGTGATGTGGTTAATAAAGGTCAGGTTATTGCTAAGATGGGTAGTACAGGGCGCTCTACAGGTCCACACGTACATTATGAAATTTTACACAATAATAAACAAATAGATCCAAAAAAATACGTTTATCGAAAAGCAAAAGAATAGCTTAAGCACTAATTTCAGTTGTGTAAAATACTCCTGCGATTACAATACTAAGCAAGTTTATGTGATCGGTTATACCGATCATTTTATTTTCAGCGGAAGATTTTCTTCTCAATATGGTTTAACACGATGTTTGTAAGTTTAATGACAAAATTGTTCGGTAGTCGTAATGATCGATTACTTAAGCAAATGCAAAAAGAAGTAAGTAAAATAAATGCACTAGAACCGGTTTTTGAAGCACTCAGTGATGAAGAACTAAAAGCAAAAACAACTGAATTTAAAGAACGTGTTGAGCAAGGTGAAGAACTAGATGTTATTCTGCCTGAAGCCTTTGCTGTAGTTCGTGAAGCAAGTAAACGCGTATTTGGTATGCGTCATTTCGACGTGCAAATGATCGGCGGCATGGTACTTAATTCAGGTAAGATTGCAGAAATGCGTACGGGTGAGGGTAAAACACTTACCGCCACATTACCGTCGTATTTGAACGCTTTAACGGGTAAAGGTGTGCATGTTATTACCGTTAACGACTACCTTGCTACACGTGATGGTGATTGGTGTCGTCCTTTATTTGAATTTTTAGGCATGACAGTGGGTTGTAACATCGCTGGTATGGCACCACAAGATAAACAAGCAGCTTACAATTCAGATATTACTTATGGTACCAACAATGAATTCGGTTTTGATTATCTTCGCGATAACATGGCCTTTTCACCAGAAGAGCGCGCTCAAAAACCATTAAACTTTGCCGTGATTGATGAAGTTGACTCTATCTTAATTGATGAAGCAAGAACGCCACTTATTATTTCAGGTCAAGCTGAAGATAGCTCAGAGCTATATCGTAATATTAATCTTGTCGTACCAACACTTGTACAGCAAGAAGAAGAAGATAAAGAAGGTGAAGAAAGTACCGGTGACTTCACTATTGATGAAAAAGCGAAACAAATTTATTTGACTGAGTTAGGTCAAGTTCACATTGAAGAAATCATGATCGAAAAAGGCTTAATGGAGCAAGGAGATTCACTTTTCTCAGCAGCAAACATTACCTTGCTTCATCATGTTATGGCCGCATTACGTGCGCATAAGCTATTTCAAAAAGACGTTGATTACATCGTAAAAGATGACGAGATTGTTATTGTTGATGAGCACACAGGTCGTACAATGGAAGGCCGACGTTGGTCAGAAGGTTTACATCAGGCTGTTGAAGCCAAAGAAGGTGTGAATATTCAAAACGAAAACCAAACATTAGCTTCTATCACTTTCCAAAACTTCTTCCGTATTTACAATAAATTATCGGGTATGACAGGTACAGCTGATACTGAAGCATTTGAGTTTAACCATATTTATGGTCTAGAGACGGTGGTTATTCCAACTAACCAGCCTATGGTACGTAAAGACTTACCTGACCTAATATATTTAACTGCTGAAGAGAAATTTGAAGCTATTTTAGAAGATATAAAAGATTGTGTTGAACGTGGGCAACCAGTATTGGTTGGTACTATCAGCATAGAAACATCAGAATTCTTATCTTCATTTTTAAAGAAAGCAAAAATTAAGCATAAAGTACTTAATGCTAAGTTTCACCAGCAAGAAGCTGAAATTGTTGCCGATGCAGGTAAAATTGCAGCCGTAACAATAGCTACAAATATGGCTGGTCGTGGTACTGATATTGTCTTAGGCGGTAATTTAAGTACTATGTTGGCTAAGCTTGAAAACCCAAGCGAAGATAAAATTGCACAAGTTAAAGCAGACTGGCAAGAAGAGCACGATAAAGTATTAGCGGTAGGTGGTTTACATATTGTTGCCACTGAACGTCATGAATCTCGCAGAATAGATAATCAATTACGTGGTCGTTCAGGTCGTCAGGGTGATGCTGGTTCAACACGTTTTTACCTCTCTATGGAAGATGGTTTAATGCGAATTTTTGCCTCAGAACGTATTACTAACATGATGCGTAAATTAGGCATGGAGCGTGGCGAAGCTATTGAACATCCTTGGGTGACCAAAAGTATTGAAAACGCACAACGTAAAGTTGAAGGTCGTAACTTCGATATTCGTAAGCAGTTACTAGAGTTTGATGATGTATCAAATGATCAACGTAAAGTTATTTACGAGCAACGTAACGAATTAATGGACGAAGCTGATATTGCAGACGTTATCAAAGCGATACGAGCAGACGTTGTAAATGGCTTAATTGCACAACATATTCCACCACAATCGATGGAAGAAATGTGGGATGTTGAAGGCTTAGAAGAACGCTTTAAAGGTGAACTTACGCTTGAACTACCGATTGCAAAATGGCTAGAAGAAGATAAGAAGTTACATGAAGAAACCTTGCGTGAGAAAATTTTAGCAGAAGTTGAAGCCAGTTATATCGCGAAAGAAGAAATGGTTGGCGCTGAAGTTTTACGTCAATTTGAAAAAGCAGTTATGTTACAAAGCTTAGACTCGCACTGGAAAGAACATTTAGCGGCAATGGATCACTTGCGTCAAGGTATTCACTTGCGTGGCTACGCGCAAAAAAATCCTAAACAAGAGTTTAAACGTGAGTCGTTTGAGCTATTTGCTGAGTTGCTAGATAACTTAAAATATGACGTTATTGGTATTTTAAGTAAAGTGCAAATTAGAGCTGAGTCTGATGTTGAAGCCGTTGAAGAGCAACACAGAAAAGCAGATGAAGCGCCAAAAGAATTTAAACATGAATCAGCTTCTGAGCCAGAACAGGCAGCTATGCCGCGTGTGGGTCGCAATGAAGCTTGTCCTTGTGGTTCAGGTAAAAAATATAAGCAGTGTCACGGTAAATTAACTTAAATACTTAGCGAATTAATCGTAACCAAATGCCAGTCAATTGACTGGCATTTTTATATTCAGCCGTTCACTATTTCAACATAAGAACTTTTTTGTAGGCCGGGTTTTAGCGTATCACCTTTCAAACAAGCATAAATGAGATATCATCTGTACTGGATAAAAGCTTTTGAACTGGAATTTAGGATAAATTATGACAAAAATTGTGCATGTAGCTGTTGGTGTGATCAAGCTTGAGAATAAGTTTTTTCTTACTAAGCGCTTAATGGATAGCCATCAGGGCGGTTTGTGGGAGTTCCCAGGTGGTAAAGTAGAAAAAAATGAAACGGTACATCAAGCGCTTCATAGAGAGCTAAAAGAAGAAGTTTCGATAGATACTTTGTCATGCACATCACTAATGCAAATTAGCCATGATTACGGAGACAAAAAGGTATTGTTAGATGTATTTGTAGTGGATAACTTTACTGGCGAGCCATTACCGTTAGAAGGGCAAGAATCAGGTTGGTTTACTTTAGCTGAATTTGACGCTTTAAACTTTCCTGCAGCTAATCAGGCAATTATTGAAAAGCTGCAAAAAACTTACCAATAATAACTGCATGTTTTAGTTATTATTTGCTGTCAGCTTATTTTTAATTGTTTTATAAAAATAAGCGTGTTGAGGTTTGTTATTCTGGTTCAACGAAAAACTTATTATGCTGGAGAAATTCGGCTTCTAGTGCATCGAGCATTTCTTCATTCAAATCAACAGCACCTTGAACAGGTTGACTAATTTTATGATTTTCATCAGCCCAATCGCCTATATCAATTAATTGGCAGCGTTTACTACAAAACGGTCGATATTTACTATCTTCTTGCCAAATAACTTCTTTTTTACACGTGGGACAAGCAACTTTTAGTGCCATATTAATTTGAATCCGTCGGTATGAGTAACGATTAGAAAGATAGATATTATAAGAGAAAATTAACTATGCGGCTATAAAAAGCAGTCGGCTTTAAATTTTATAGCTTACGACAATTATAATTAGGCTGCTGATTGGGCAAAATAACTTATTAACTATTAACAGCGAGCTAAATGAAATGTAGTCGCTTGTTTTGAATACTTACGTCCCGTTTCATTGCAAGGCATCATAAAGCGAATAGAGTATCGAAATCGATTACCACTGATCGTAGGATAAACAGGGTAATTATCTGGTACTTTGATACGTATAAGGATTAAACCCTCGCCATTGTCTTGGTAAAAACCACTGTCTGTCGTTATTTCTTCAAATGCCGAACGTTGGCGGATAAACATCAGGTTAAGTGATAAAGCCGCTTTAATTTGTTCAAGCAGAGATAGCCAATAACGGCATTCCTCTTCTACTTTAGCGCTAGGCTGGTTTAACCAAAACTGCAACTGAGGTAAGTCAAAAAGAGAACTTCCACCTTGAATGGCAAAGCGTTGCTTTAAGCTTGTTAAGAACTTATCCGCTTTTAATTGTAGCCATAATGCCGAATGCACTTTTAGTTTACTGGAAAGTTGCACCGTTTTTTGTAAGTTGTCTTCAAGCGCAGCGCTATCAATATCAGGGTTCTGTGACCAAATGACTAAACTTTGCTCTAATTTCTCTAAATCTTTAATTAAGTCGCCACGTATATCATTGCGTTCAAGCGTATCTAAAATTGCAAACAAAGCATTAAAAAACACACTGTGGCTACTGGCAATATTATATTGTAAACAGTCTGAAGCTTGAGCAAACAATTGCTCTAGTTTTAGGTAGTTACGTATACGCTCATTGAGCGGATGCTCATACAATATTGAAGTCATTTATTTGAAACTTTGTTTGAAGGTTAAGTCGGTTATTAGCTTATAGTAACCATAGCGAAGATAAATGGCGAATTTTTTGTAAAAAAAACACCTGTCTACACACGTTTATTTATAATGGATTATCTCTCATTATTGAGTAACAAAGTACGATATTTTTGATCTAACTTTGTAACCTGCTGCTGAATATTATCTAAACCAAGGTCTTGGTTGTTGATAATATCATCTGCAAAACTTAAGCGTTGCTCACTCGACATTTGACTCGCAATAATACGTTTTATTTCAGCCACAGAGCTTGGATCGCGCGCAGCAGTTCGAGCAACTTGATGCGCTTCATCAATATTAATCACTAAAACTCGGTTTACTAATTTTTGTAAGCCATTTTCAATTAACAAAGGCGCAACGAGTACACAATAACTGCTGGTTGATTTTGAAATTTGAGTTAATATTTCCTCACGAATAAGCGGGTGTAATAGGTTATTGAGCCAAGCTTTATCGTCAAGATTACTAAAAATTTGGCTGCGAAGTTTTGTTCTATTCAGCTCGCCCGTTTCTGTTATAAAATCAGAACCAAAATAAGCTTCAATTGCAATAAGGGCTTTACTACCGGGCATTACAACAATACGGGCGGCAATGTCAGCATCAATAATATCGATATCTAAATTGGCAAACATATCACTAACCGTGGTTTTTCCGCTACCAATGCCACCGGTTAAACCTATAATGAATTTAGACATATTTGAGCCTTTGTTTGTTTAAGCTATTAGTTTGGTTTAGCTTAATGGGTGCGATTATTTACTGAAAGCTTCTCTTACAGACAACTTAAAGATTTTATAGCTTACTTTAAGTTAATGTACTTAAGTACCAAGTCCAAATACCATTACCCCAAAGCAGCGTAATCCAACCCGCTACTGCTAAATATGGGCCAAAAGGAATGGCTTGCTCTCTTTGGTGATTCTTAAATACCATTAAACTAATGCCGATAACCGCACCAACGGCCGATGCCATTAGAATGAGTAATGGCAATAACTGCCAGCCTATCCATGCCCCAAACAGTGCAACTAACTTAAAATCACCATGGCCCATACCGTCTTTGCCGGTAATTAGCTTAAATAACCAGAATATGCTGAATAAACTCATGTAACCGGCAACAGCACCGACAACGGCGTCTTGCAAGGGAACAATTGCCCCATTTATATTAACCAATAAACCTAACCATAATAGCGGAAGCGTAATTTGATCAGGCAATAACATATGATCAACATCAATCAAGGTTAAACAAATTAGCCCCCAAGTTAATACGAGAAGCATGAGTGTAGTAAAAGTAACACCATAATTGGCTGCAATAACAACACTCAGCATTGCCGTGACAAGTTCAACCATAGGATAGCGAAGCGAAATCTTAGCATTACACTGGCTGCACTTTCCCTTTAAAAACACCCAACTTATAACGGGAATGTTTTCATAAAAACGAATTTTATGTTGGCATTTAGGGCAGCTAGAACTGGGTGTTGAAAGCGTGATTAGGCTTTCATCAATTTGTATGGGTTTAGCTAATTCATCAGCAAGAAACTCGCGGCACTCACTTTTCCAACCTTGCTCAAGCATTTTAGGTAAGCGATATATAACAACATTCAAAAAGCTCCCAATCAATAAAGAAAAAACTACCACTATAGTGTAGAAATAAGCTGGAGAATTTGTCATCAGGGTAATAATATCGGTCAAAATTGTTGCCTCGAATTTAGGTAAATCTATTAACGTGCACTAAAGCTAGGTTTGCTATGATAATAAAAAAACGATGACAAGCATCGTTTTATTTTTCTGTAAAGTAGCCTTTCAAATAAGCCTTTATACCACCATACCAATTTGGAATATCGGTAAATACATAGCAATAATCAAACCACCGATAACCACACCTAAAACAGCCATTATCATAGGCTCTAATAAAGTGGTTAAGTTATCAACCGCATTATCGACTTCTTGCTCATAAACTGTCGCGACTTTAGCTAACATATCATCAACGGCGCCAGACTCTTCACCAATAGCAACCATTTGAATAACCATATCGGGGAATATGGCACAATTTCGCATGGCTAAATTCATTTGCATACCAGAAGTAACTTCAGCGCGAATTTCTAATATAGCATCACGAAAGACCGCATTACCTGAAGCGCCAGCAGCAGATTCTAGTGCATCGGGCAAAGGTACACCGGCGGCAAAGGTTGTTGAAAGTGTTCGAGCATAACGGGCAACTGCAGCTTTTTTAAGTACATCACCTACAACAGGTACTTTTAATATTTTTTTATCTACGCTGTCACGAAAGCTTAAACTATTTGCATGCGCTCTTTTAAATAGATAACTAGCGAGAAAAATAGCGCCAAGGCCAAAATACCAATAAGCTTGCATAAATTCTGAAATAGCGAGTACAAGTAATGTAAAACCCGGGAGTTCAGCGCCAAAACTATCAAATATCTCTTTGAAGACAGGAACAACAAATATTAATAATACCGCAGTTACAACAAAGGCAATAACCAATACAGAAATTGGGTATGTCATGGCCTTTTTTATTTTAGCTTTCAATGCTTCAGCTTTTTCTTTATAAGTCGCTATACGTTCATAAATAGTTTCAAGCGCACCAGATTGCTCACCAGAGTTGACTAAGTCGCAATATAAATCGTCAAAATACTGTGGGTGCTCACGTAAACATTCAGAAAGAGGGATACCAGATTGTAATTTGTTACCTATAGTACTCAGCAACTTCTGCATATTGCCATTGTTGTGGCCTGAGCTAATCATTTCAATGGTTTGTACTAAAGGTACACCAGCTCCCAGCATTGTGGCTATTTGGCGTGTGACTATAGCGATGTCCGCGGGGAGAATTTTCTTATCGCCACTCATGCCAAATAACGGTTTCGCTTTTTTACTGATTTTACCTGGCGTAATACCTTGTTTACGTAATTGGCCTTTAAGCTCTAAAATACTGGTAGCATTTAGCTCACCACTTATTTTTTTACCTTTACGGTTGAGACCTTGCCATTTATAAACATCTACTGATTTAACTTTGCTTTTTTTATCTTTTGTTTTTGTCGAAGAAACAGCCATTCGCTTAACCTAATTTTTAGTTTCTAGAAAGTGCCTAGAAAGTGCTTCGTAAATACTTAGTTAATACCCAGCCTTACTTTGTGAGTTTTTAGCTGGGAAGAGTCTGTAATTAATACAGTTAGCTTATATCTATTGTTCTAATATGGCAATTATTAGCCAATTAACTAAAATTATTACTATAAAATCAAAAGTATCAAATCGTTAAGTAACTTAGGTAAAATAATTAAGCGTTGGTCACCCTGTTAACTTCTTCTAAGCTGGTTACGCCCAGCGCTGCTTTTTCTAAGCCTGATTGGCGTAAGTTATTATAGCCTTCACGTTGACATTGTGCGGCAATGTCTAATGAATTGGAGCCGGTCATAATTAAATTTGCTGTAATTTCACTAATTTTTATTACTTCGTAAATACCGACTCGGCCTTTATATCCACCTGTGCAAAGATCACAACCCACAGGTTTAAATAATTTAACCTCAGAAAGTTGCTCAGGTAAAAAACCTTGAGCGAGCAATTCGTTTTCTGGAATATGTTCTTCTTCTTTACATTGAATACATAAGCGTCGGGCGAGTCGTTGGGCAATAATAATAGACACCGAACTGGCTACGTTGTATGACGGCACACCCATGTTTAATAAGCGGGTTAATGTTTCTGCTGCGGAATTAGTATGTAATGTAGATAATACCAAATGACCTGTTTGTGCCGCTTTAATCGCTATTTCAGCGGTTTCTAAGTCGCGAATCTCACCTACCATAACAATATCGGGATCTTGACGTAAAAATGAGCGTAATGCACTAGGGAAGGTTAAGCCAGAGCGAGTGTTAATTTGTACTTGGTTAATGCCATCGAGGTTAATTTCAACAGGGTCTTCTGCGGTTGAAATATTGCGCTCTTCAGTATTTAAAATATTTAAGCCAGTATAAAGTGATACTGTTTTTCCTGAGCCCGTTGGCCCAGTAACAAGTATCATACCTTGTGGCTGTGCTAGGGCATCCATGTAAATTTTCTTTTGTGCTGGTGCATAACCGAGCATATCGATACCTAGCATGGCACTTGACGAGTCAAGAATACGCATTACTATTTTTTCACCCCACATGGTGGGCAAGGTACTGACACGAAAATCAATCGATTTCTTTTTTGATAAAGCGAGTTTTATACGGCCATCTTGAGGGACACGACGTTCAGCAATATCTAATTTCGACATCACTTTTAATCGGGCAGCCATACGAGAAGCCAATGAAATTGGTGGTTTAGCCACTTCGTTTAGAATACCGTCAATACGAAAACGAATACGATAAGACTTCTCATAGGGTTCGAAATGTAAGTCTGACGCACCCTTGCGAATGGCATCGAGTAATATTTTATTTATATAGACAACAATCGGCGCATCTTCTTTGTCACCGCCGCCAATATTATCTTCTTCTTGACGTTCTTCTTGAACGTCTATACCGGCTAACTCTTCCGAGTCCATGTCGGAAATATCAAGGGCGTCGCTATCTTCTTCTAATATTTTCTCAATGCAGGCAGTTAGTGCTGTATCGTTGGCAAGAACTAATTCTGTAGAAAACCCCGTATTGAACTGAATTTCTTCTAGAGCATCAAGATTTGTTGGGTCAGACATAGCGACGAATAGCACTTTGCCACGAAGATATAACGGCAGGGCATGGTGTTTACGAATTAATTTTTCATTACGTACACCTTCCGGTACCAAGCTGGTATCGAAATTTGCTAGGTCAATTAACGGACAGCCAAAGCTGCGGCACAAGGTGCTCGCAATATCTTCTGCATTAATGCTTTTATCTTCAACTAAATAACGAATAAAAGGTTTTTTTTGTTGGATAAAATCGGCACTAATTGTTTCTGCTTTATCGCTAGGCACAATATTATGCTTAGTTAAGGCAGATAGCAGGCTTGATTGTTGATGAAGTCCTTTCATAGATCTCTTAATAAAACTATTAATAACTGCAAGTTACAGTGTAACTATTTTAATCAGGAAAAACAAAAAACAATTTTTGTTATTTTCAAGGTATAAAAAAAGCTCCTATAAGGAGCTTTATATGTTTGTAGTTATTTAAAAATTAACATACACCAGTAGCAATACAAGTGCCTGTTTGAGCCCAGTTTAATGAGTTGTTAGCGGCAGTAGGGGTAAGAACATATGTAGAACCATCTGTATCTGAGCCAGTACCAGTAATTACAGCAGTCCCGGCAGTAATTACTACTGAAGCAACTTCTGCACCAGCTTCAGCACCAGCTTTAACTGCACCAATTTTAGCGTAAGTATCACAATTAGCTAAGTCATAATCACCGCGTGTTTGAAAACAAGTTTCGATGGCAGCTTTAACTGAGCCTACGGCTAGTGGGATTTCTGAATAGCGCGCTTTTTCTGTATAAGTATTATAAGCCGGTAATGCTACAGCGGCTAAAATACCGATAATCGCTACTACGATCATTAATTCAATTAGAGTAAAACCTTGAGCTTTTTTCATTGTATTTAGTTTTTTCATTGTTTTAAATTCCATACATAATTACGGGGGCTGAATTGATACTGCGACAAAATTTGCTAAATGTAAAACATTGTGACGATATTTTTTAATTTTTTTACAAATTTAGCCGTTTTTAACACTCATTTACTCAATTTTCAGGCATTTAACAAAATTTTAACTAAATATAAAGTTAATTTATTAGCTAATACAAAACTAATTTGCTGTCGATTCAAGCATGTTAAATTCAATTATTTGAAATAACATATGATAAGAATTTTTAATAACGAAGCAGGCACTTTCATATGTTACCTGCTAAAATTTTAGATCTATAACATTTAACTGTTATCGCGTATTAAATACACACTTACCTATACGCAATTATTTGTTATACAAAGCGCATCGAAAGGTCTACTGCTTGTACGTGTTTTGTTAGTGCGCCTACCGAGATAAAATCTACGCCTGATTTCGCATAGTCTTTTAGTGTAGCTAAGGTCATGTTGCCTGAAACTTCTAACTTCGTGTTACCTGCCGATATATCAGCGGTTAACTTAACGGCTTGTTCGATCATTTCAGTACTAAAGTTATCTAGCATAATGATGTCGGCACCTGCGTTTAGTGCTTGAGTTAACTCTGCTATGCTTTCAACTTCAACTTCAACGGTTTTATCAGCATGATTAATGCGTGCTGTACTAATGGCTTTTTCTATCGAACCACAAGCGGCTATATGATTCTCTTTAATTAAGAAAGCATCAAACAAGCCAATTCTATGATTAACACCGCCGCCACAAGTTACGGCGTATTTTTGCGCGCTACGAAGGCCTGGCAAGGTTTTACGTGTATCGAGTAATTTGGTTGTTGTACCTGTAAGGTGTTTAACGTATGAACTTGTTATGGTTGCCGTACCTGAGAGGCTTTGTAAAAAATTTAATGCGGTACGCTCACCGGTTAATAAAATACGGGCATTGCCGGCTAATTCAAATAACGTGGTATTCGCTGTTACATGTTGTCCGTCGTTAACAAACCAAGTGATCTTAGTAGTTGTATTATAAATACTATCAAGCTGCTTAAATACTTCATTTACCCAAGCTACACCACAAATTACGCATTCGTCACGGCTTATAATATTGGCTACCGCTTGGTTTTGTGCAGGAATTAATTCAGCGGTAATATCACTACTGGTAGCAAGTTCGCTATAGCTATTTACGCCTAAGTCTTCACATAATGCCCAAGTAACGGTTTTGGTGATGTCGTGTAATAATGATGCTGGTAACATTTAATACTGCTCTCGTAAAATTAGTTGTTTTCCGGTTTGGCTAAATTCTACTCTTTTTAGGGCGCTCATGCCCAACAGAATTTCATCAGCAGCCATACTCGGGTTGATATTCGCAGCAACATTATACAGATAGATATTGCCAATGCGTAATTCATTTATTTGTGTTTGATAAACCGTAATAGTGCCATTAGCGGTTTGTACTCGCATTTGACCTTGAGCTTCTAACGATAAGTTTTTTGCTATGTGCCCTGGAATAGAAACGTGCGTGGCACCAGTATCAAGTAAAAAAGTAACTTGTGTGCCATTTATATCGCCATTGGTTATATAATGTCCTTGGCGGTTTTGTTGCAAGGTAACAGCGGCTTTACCGTTGGGTTGTAAAGACAATTGTGGTGTTTCGTTCGGGTTGTATTGCGCATCTAACAAATCTTGAAACACAAACACTAATAATACAATGCCGATCAACCAGGCTATCCAGACAAAACTTTTGCCAAAATTTGTTGAAGTGTCATTTTTAGTCATATTTGCCCATCATTTAGATTAATTTATTACCTTGTTCTGTTGCTAACTTTACTATGTAATAGTGCTTTGATAAACAAGGTGTGAATTTAAGGTGTGAATTATTGTATGTCATTTCTGACAAATGGCGGGGGAAATAGCCCTGAACTCATCATTGAGGCAGGTTGGTTAAACCATGCTGAAATACAACGTTCTAGTCATTTTGAGCCCCGAACGGCAGGTGAAGCAATCAACTTATTGGTTGTGCATAATATTTCTTTACCTCCAGGGCAATTTGGTGGTGATCACATAACCAATTTTTTTCTCGGTAATTTAGACCCCAATATTCATCCCTATTTTGAAAACATATATAACATTCGTGTTTCTGCGCATTGTTTAATTCAACGCAATGGTCATATTATTCAGTATGTTTCATTCAACGATAAAGCATGGCACGCTGGTGTTTCGGCTTATAAAAGCCGAGAAAAATGTAATGATTTTTCAATCGGAATTGAACTAGAAGGCACTGATGATATTCCTTATACTGAAGCGCAATACCAACAACTGACTCTTTTGAGTCGATGTTTGATTGATACTTATCCTGCGATGAAAAATAATATTGTTGGACATTGTGATATTGCCCCGGGGCGAAAAACAGATCCCGGAGAAGCTTTTGATTGGCAACACTTTCAAGCTTTAATGGTCAGCAAAAGTTAATAAATAAACAAGATTACGAATAAGTTATCAACTACAAGCTGTCAGTTAAATTAAATGTTAGCTTTGGATGATACACTCGACTTTAGTGAGTTGACTATAACTGTTAGCTAAATACTAAAACTAAAAACTTTTTTAATGGGTAAACCACAATGAGCTTAATTAGTTTATTAATTGCATTAGCCGCGGAGCGTTATTTGTCATCAAGCGCTTGGCAATTTTCTACATTATACCAACGATATATGACAGTAATTAAGCGGACGAAGTTACTGGCAGATTTTAAAAACTCTATCGTGCTAAGTTATGCGGTTATTTTTATTCCAGTGATAGGTTGTTACTTTTTACTAGCGCAAATTGATAACGCCTTACTTTATTTAATTGCTTCTACATTAATACTGATTGTTTGTTTTGGTTGTATGAAAACACGCGACGCCTATAAAAGTTATTTAGTGTCGGCTTTTAAAGGAGAGTTAACCAGTTGTGAATTTCAGCAATTGCAGCTGCAACAAGATAAAAACATTGGCAATATGGGCTTTGGTCAAACGATGGTTTGGCTAAACTATCGCTACTTTATTGCTGTTATGTTGTTTTTCGTACTGTTTGGCCCAGCCGGCGCTTTATTTTATCGCTTACTGACTACGGTGAATGAATGCTCAAATGAACTGGATATTTGCGAAGCTAAATCGGGTGATAATACAGCAGAGCATAATATTGAAATAGACAATACTGAAGTTGATAAAAAAAGCAGACAAGAAGTTAACCAAAGCAATCAACGACTATTATTTTGGGTAGATTGGTTGCCAGTGAGGTTAGTCGCTTTTGGTTATATGTTTGTTGGCCACTTTTCGAAAGCTATGCCGGTTTGGTTGGAAAACTTATTTGAGTTTGAAAAGCCACCTAGTAAGGTATTAATTGCCGTTGCACAAATGTCTGAAGATTTCATGGTCGATGCTGATGACTGTACAGCAGAACCTTGTTTGTTGGTTAAATTAGCCAAGCGAACATTATTACTATTTTTAGCGGTAATTGCCGCGCTAATATTAACTGGCGTATTATCCTAACTGGGATTCAACAATTTTGGCTGATAACTAGAACTATCAGCCAAAGTAGCCTAGTTTATATTCGTTTATTTATTACCAAATTCAAAATAATTTCTACTCATGTGTTATCACTAAAATGTAATACTGATTTCAATTGAGTAGTTACTTGCCCATTTCTATCTCACCATATGAAATCAATAAAGCTATATTTTAAAATATATCATTATTGATCTATAGCAACCTCCCTTGTGTTTAGTTGTTGATATTGATACTTTTATCTCTTTGGCTTTGCTCTTTACCTACTAACATTATGTTTTATTGTATTGTCGATAAATTATGCACTGTGTTTACAACAGCGTATTCATTTGTTACATTATATCTCAAATTATCAAATGGTAAGACCAATTTACCACGCGATTTGTGGTTTGAGTTAATGAATTTAGATACGTTTTATCTGAATAATTAAGGGTTTTAAATGTCGATTCCGAATATTGAAAAGCCGGTAAAGCAAGCTAAGTTGTCAGATATAATTTTGGCTCAGCTTGAGACAATGATCCTAGAAGGTAGCTTAAAGCCAGGGCAAAAATTACCAGCTGAGCGAGAGTTAGCGAAACAGTTTGATGTTTCTCGACCTTCATTACGCGAAGCCATTCAAAAGTTAGAAGCAAAAAATTTGGTTACCCGTCGTCAAGGCGGCGGTACATTTGTTAGTGATAAAGTCTTAAGTGGGTTGTCTGACCCTCTATTCGATTTAATGGCTAACAGTAAAGAATCGCAATTTGATTTATTAGAGTTTCGCCATGGTATTGAAGGTATGTCAGCATATTACGCTGCTATGCGAGGCACCCAAGCAGACTTTGATGAAATTCAGCGTAAGCATGACAATATTGGCACAGCACAATTAGAAGACAGTTACCGCCTTGAGGCTGAAGCTGTTTTTGAGTTTTACATTGCTGTATGTGGTGCCAGCCATAATGCAGTGATTTTACATTTAGCCACAAGTATGGCGCCATTGCTGATTGATAATATTGAGAAGAATTTAACAACCTTGGCTAAGCGACCAGACGTGTTTAGCCGAATATCTGATTATCGTACGCGCTTAATGAGTGCGATTGTCAGTGGTAAACCCCAAGCTGCTTGGGGAGCCAGCCATCGACATTTAGCTTTTATTGAAGAAGTACTATTAAAAATGTCGCAGGAAAATAGTCGTATGGAACGTTCAATACGAAGAATGAAACGAGCAAGAATAGATACTTAATTAATGATGAAGGTGGCTCAATGTGCCCATTGATCATTTATAAATAGTATTTAACTGATACAAAACAATACGAATTAAGGTTATCTGCTCAAAAGCAGCTATCTTTAAACAACTAAATTTACTTAACAAATAACTAATGGAGACTAAGTAATTATGTCTGAGCTCCCAAATCAAGATATTGATTCAATGGAAACCCAAGAATGGTTGGAATCAATGGAGTCTGTGTTAGAAAATGAAGGCCCTGAACGTGCTCATTTTCTACTTGAAAAGTTAATAGATAGAGCCCGTCGCAGCGGTACACATTTACCGTTTGACGCCAAAACTGCTTATGTAAATACTATTCCACCAGGGTTAGAGCCGCATATGCCGGCTGACCAAACGATTGAAGCTCGTATTCGTGCTGCTATTCGTTGGAATGCATTAGTATTGGTTTTACGTGCATCTAAAAAAGATTTAGAGCTTGGTGGACATATTGGCAGCTTTGCTTCTTCTGCCATGTTATACGATGTAGGTTTTAACCACTTCTTTAGAGCCGCGTCTGATAAAGACGGTGGTGACTTTATTTTTGCTCAAGGTCATATTTCTCCAGGTATTTATTCTCGCGCTTTCTTAGAAGGGCGTTTAACTGAAGATCAAATGAATAACTTCCGCCAAGAATGTGATGGTAAAGGTTTGTCTTCATACCCTCATCCGCATTTAATGCCCGACTTTTGGCAGTTCCCTACTGTTTCAATGGGCTTAGGTCCATTACAAGCTATATATACGGCACGTTTCCTTAAGTATTTAACTGACCGTGGTATTAAAGATTGTTCTGGTCAACGCGTTTATTGTTTCTTGGGTGACGGCGAAACTGATGAGCCAGAATCATTAGGTGCTATTGGTTTAGCAACTCGTGAAGGCCTAGATAACTTAACTTTTGTTATCAACTGTAACTTACAACGTTTAGATGGCCCTGTTCGTGGTAACGGTAAAATTATTCAAGAACTTGAAGGTACATTCCGTGGCGCAGGCTGGGAAGTAGTAAAAGTTATTTGGGGTTCATACTGGGATGCACTAATTGCACGTGATACCTCAGGTAAATTATTGCAACTGATGAGTGAAACTGTTGATGGTGAATACCAGAACTGTAAAGCTAAAGGTGGCAAGTACACTCGCGAAAACTTCTTCAATAAGTACCCTGAAACTGCGGCACTAGTGGCTAATATGTCAGATGAAGATATTTACCGTTTAAATCGTGGTGGTCATGACCCAGTTAAAGTTTACGCAGCATACAAGCGTGCAATGGAAACTAAAGGTCGCCCAACAGTTATCTTAGCGAAAACAGTTAAAGGTTTTGGTTTAGGTGCATCAGGTGAAGCATTAAACATCGCTCATAACGTGAAGAAAATGGATGTTGATTCACTTAAGCATTACCGTGACCGTTTTAATATTCCGGTAAGTGATAATGATATTGCTGACCTACCTTTCTTCAAATTCCCTGAAGACAGTGAAGAATTTAAATATATGAAAGCGCGTCGTGAAGCATTAGGTGGTTCATTACCTGCGCGTCGTGTACAAGCGGAAGAATCGCTTGATATTCCAGCATTAAAAATATTTGAGCCTATTTTGAAAGGTTCAGGCGAGCGTGAAGTTTCATCAACAATGACTTTTGTTCGTGTACTTAACAGCTTATTAAAAGACAAGAAAATCGGTAAGCGTATTGTGCCAATTATTCCTGACGAAGCACGTACTTTTGGTATGGAAGGTTTATTCCGCCAAGTAGGTATTTATGCTAGTGAGGGTCAAAAATATATTCCACAAGATGCTGACCAAGTTGCTTATTACCGTGAAGACAAAAAAGGCCAAGTGTTACAAGAAGGTATTAACGAGCTAGGCGCTATGGCGTCTTGGGTTGCTTCTGGTACGTCTTACTCAACCTGTAATGCAACAACAATTCCATTCTACATTTACTATTCAATGTTTGGTTTCCAACGTGTTGGTGACTTAGCATGGGCAGCTGGCGATAGCCAAGCGCGTGGTTTCTTATTAGGTGCAACAGCCGGTAGAACAACGCTTAATGGTGAAGGTTTACAACATCAAGATGGTCATTCACATGTGCAAGCTGGTTTAATCCCTAACTGTGTTACTTATGATCCAACTTACGGTTATGAAATTGCCGTTATCGTGCGTGAAGGTTTACGTCGCATGTACGAAGAAAATGAAAATGTTTTCTTCTACTTAACGCTAATGAATGAAAACTATCAACATCCGGCTATGCCAGAAAACAAAACGGTTGAAGACGAAATCATTAAAGGTATTTACCAACTTGAACGCGTTGAAGCTAAAAAGGCAAAAGCGAATGTTCAACTAATGGGCTCAGGCACAATTTTACAAAAAGTGCGTGAAGCAGCACAAATTTTGTCAGCTGATTACGGTATATCAAGTGATGTATATTCTGTTACTTCATTCAATGAATTAGCACGTGAAGGCCAAGAAGTAACGCGTTGGAACATGCTACACCCTGAAAGCAAGCAAAAAACAGCTTATCTTTCAAAGATCATTACCGCAGATAGTGGTCCAGCGATTGCTGCTACAGATTATGTTAAAAACTATTCTGACCAAGTACGCGCATACATCAACACCGAATACCGCGTTTTAGGTACAGACGGTTTCGGTCGCAGTGATAGTCGCGATAATTTACGTCAACATTTTGAAGTGGATCAAAACTACATTGTTGTAGCTGCTCTTTTTGAATTGGCAAATCGTGGTGATATTAAACGCACTGTAGTAAGTGAAGCGATTAAACGCTTTAACATTAATGCTGACAAACTTAATCCGCTTTACGCGTAATTAAGACTAGATAAGGAATTAAGAAATGTCTGATATTGAAAAAATTCTAGTCCCAGATGTCGGTGGCGATGAAGTAGAAGTTATCGAAATATGCTTTGCGGTTGGCGATAGTTTAGAAGCCGACGAAGGTATTATTACTGTTGAAACAGATAAAGCATCAATGGATATCCCAGCACCGTTTGCGGGTGAACTTGTTGCGCTTTCTGTTAAAGTTGGCGACAAAATTAAAGAAGGCGATGTTATCGCTGAAATGAAAGGCGCTGCTTCAGGCAGTGCCGATGAAGCACCAACAAAAGAACCTGCTGAAGCTGAAACAAAAGCTGAGCCAGAAGTAGAAGCTGAAGCGCCTGCTGAAGAAAAATCACCTGCAGCTGCAACAAGTAGTGAAGTTATCGAGATTGCCGTACCTGATATTGGTGAAGATGGCGAAGTTGACGTAATTGAAGTGCTAGTTGCTGTTGGTGATGTAATCGAAGCTGAAGATGGCTTGATTACACTAGAAACAGATAAAGCCACTATGGACGTGCCTTCACCGCACGCCGGAACGGTAAAAGAAGTTTTCATTAATACTGGTGATAAAGTTAAGCAAGGTTCAATTGTTATTAAACTTGAAACTTCATCAAGTGCTCCGGCTGAAGCTGATTCAACGTCAGAAGCTCCGGCGGAAACGCAAGCACCTGCTGAAAAATCGGCACCTGCAACAAGCAGTGAAGTTATTGATATTGCCGTGCCAGATATTGGTGAAGACGGTGAAGTTGATGTTATTGACGTACTCGTTGCTGTTGGTGATGTTATTGAAGCTGAAGACGGTTTAATTACTTTAGAAACTGATAAAGCGACAATGGATGTACCGTCATCACATGCCGGCACAGTAAAAGAAGTGTTGATCAGCACGGGTGATAAAGTTAAACAAGGCTCTATTGTTATCAAGCTTGAAACTTCATCGGATGCACCTGCTGAAGAAGCGCCTGCAGCACCTGCTCCTGCGGCTAAAACAGCAACGGTTGCAACTCCAGCACCTTCAGCTAAAAAAGCTGCGCCTGTACCGCATCACCCGCAAATGGGTTTAACGAATGCGAGTGCTATTTACACTTCACCTTCAATTCGCCGTATAGCGCGTGAATTTGGTGTTGATTTAACTTTAGTAAAAGGTTCTGGACGTAAAGGCCGTATATTAAAAGAAGATGTACAATCATATGTTAAATATGAATTGTCTCGTCCGAAAGCTAATGCGGGTAGCTCAGTAGCGTCTGGCGAAGGTGGTTTACAAGTTGTTAGTGCTAAGCAAATCGATTTTTCTAAGTTTGGTGAAATTGAAACGAAAGCGTTAACGCGTATTCAGAAAATATCTGGACCATTCTTACATCGTAATTGGGTAACTATTCCGCATGTTACACAATTTGATGAAGCTGATATCACTAATGTTGAAGCGTTCCGCAAAGAGCAAAATGTTATTTGTGAAAAGCAAAAGCTTGGATTTAAAATCACCCCATTAGTGTTTATTTTAAAAGCAGCAGCAGATGCGTTACGTGCCTTTCCTGTATTTAACTCTAGTTTGAGTGCAGACGGTGAAAGCTTAATCCTTAAAAAGTATATTCACATTGGTGTTGCGGTTGATACGCCTAACGGTTTAGTTGTACCAGTAGTGCGTGATGTAGATCAAAAGGGCATTCATCAGTTATCGCGTGAATTACTTGAAATCAGCATGAAAGCGCGTGATGGCAAGTTAAAAGCGACAGATATGCAAGGTGGTTGTTTTACTATTTCTAGCCTAGGTGGTATTGGCGGTACGGCATTTACGCCGATTGTTAATGCTCCAGAAGTGGCCATTTTAGGCGTTTCAAAATCAGAAATGAAACCTAAATGGAATGGTAAAGACTTTGAGCCTAAGTTAATGTTGCCATTATCGATGTCTTACGACCATCGTGTAATTGACGGCGCGTTAGCGGCACGCTTTACTGTACATCTGGCAAGTGTGATGAGTGACATTAGAAAACTCATTTTATAATTTGCCTAATGTCGTTTGAAGCTAATCAGTAAGATGACATAAAGTTGGTAAAGTGAAAGATATTGATTAATTTCACTTATACCAACTTTATGCTGATAATTACTGATTTAATGATGGCGATCCTAGTGCGGTTTAAGTAAAATCGCCGACAAGTAAGAAATAATGAAAATGCTGATAAATTAATTGTTCACGCTCTTAATTAGGTTCGGCAAATATAGGCTGGCAAAACCAGCAATACATACATCAATTTTTGAGGTTAGCATGAGTAACGATATTAAAACTCAAGTAGTAGTTTTAGGTGCGGGTCCTGGTGGCTATTCAGCAGCATTTCGCGCAGCAGATTTAGGTTTAGACGTAATTTTAGTTGAAAGCCGTGAGACGCTTGGTGGCGTTTGTTTGAATGTGGGTTGTATCCCTTCAAAAGCACTTTTACACGTAGCTAAAGTTATTGACGATGCGGCAGCAATGGCGTCACATGGTGTTACTTTTGGTACTCCTAAAATTGATTTAGACAAAATTCGCGATTGGAAAGAAAGCGTTGTTGGTCAATTAACGGGTGGTTTAGGCGGAATGGCCAAAGCACGTAAAGTTAAAACAGTATTTGGTTACGGTAAATTCACTTCAGATAAAACCATTGAAGTTGAAGGTGCAGACGGCAAAACAACTATTACTTTTGATAATGCGATTATTGCTGCTGGTTCATCAGTGGTTGATTTACCTTTTATTCCAACTGAAGATCCTCGTGTTATCGACTCAACGGGTGCATTAGAGCTTCAAGATATACCAAAAGAAATGTTAGTACTTGGTGGCGGTATTATCGGCCTAGAAATGGGTACGGTTTATAAAGCACTAGGTTCAAATGTTTCTGTTGTGGAATTTGCTGATCAACTAGTTCCAGCGGCTGATAAAGACATTGTTAAGGTTTACACTAACTTCAACAAGAATAAATTCAACATCATGTTGTCAACTAAAGTGGTTGCTGTTGAAGCAAAAGACGATGGTTTGTATGTCACTTTTGAAGGTAAAAACGCTCCGGCTGAGAAAGTGCGCTACGACAAAATTTTAGTTGCTGTTGGCCGCAAGCCAAACGGACACTTAGTTGCTGCAGACAAAGCGGGTGTTAATGTTGATGAACGTGGTTTTATTAACGTAACAAATGAACTTCGTACTAACGTTAATCACATTTTCGCCATTGGCGATGTTGTTGGTCAACCTATGCTTGCTCATAAAGCTGTACATGAAGCGCATTGTGCTGCTGAAGTGATCTCTGGTAAGAAACATACTTTTGAACCACGTTGTATTCCTTCAATTGCTTATACTGATCCAGAAATGGCTTGGGTAGGTGTTACTGAACGTGAAGCGAAAGAGCAAGGTTTGAACATTGAAGTTGCTAACTTTCCTTGGGCTGCTTCTGGTCGTGCTATTGCTTCTGCACGTACTGAAGGTAAAACTAAGATGATCTTCGAAAAAGAAACCGGTCGTGTATTAGGTGGCGCAATTGTTGGTATTAACGCTGGCGAAATGCTTGGTGAAGTATGTTTAGCGATTGAAATGGGCGCTGATGCTGAAGATGTTGGTTTAACAATTCATGCTCACCCAACGTTGAATGAATCTATTGGCTTAGCGGCTGAAATTTTTGAAGGTTCAATCACTGATCTACCTAACGCTAAAGCCGTTAAAAAGAAAAAATAATTTGATAATAAAGCGTTATCTTAACGTTTTAATTTAATCAATTGAAAGCCAGCTAATTAGCTGGCTTTTTTGTGTCTTTAATTTGAGATGTAACTATATTTAAGTCAATCGTAAAATTAAATCTGATTTATTTTTTCTAAACGTCATAGTTATTATAAATCTTACTAAATAATATAAATTTAAGTATTAAATAGGGGGTAGTAATAAAAATTTTATTAGTATAAAACAGTTAAATATTTTCATATAAGTTAATAGCTTAATGAGTTTTCAAGTAAAGACTAAGGTACATAATGATATTGAAATGTTGTTTTATGAGTTATTTGAGCTACTTTTGTAAGCAGCTATTTAAGGATAAATAACAAACCACATTAAGGATGATGTATGAATAATATTTATGTAACACTTATTAAAAAACCTCTATTAATGATATTCCTATCTGTCTTTGCACACAATGCTATAGCAGTAGAACAAATAGAGCCTATTGTTGAATGGGAAAAAAAACAGAACGCAGAACAGCGGCTTGAAGTATTTGGCGATGACTTCTTAGGTGATGCTATAGACCCGCACACAGGTACCCTTGTTTTTGATCAAACCGACATTAACATACCGGGTAATTCGCACTTACCCGTTATCTTATCAAGAAAACGAACAACAGGGTTCACTTATAAAGATGGCGTAGACGCTGAATTTGGTGACTGGACTTTATCAGCTCCACGTATAAAAACTACATCATTAGATGCTAGACCATGGGTAGGACAAAGGTGTTCTAAACCAACCAATCAAATTTTAAGTACTTTCAATTATGGCACACAAGGTAATTTAACGAGTGTAACAACAACGGGCTATTCAAACGGCATTCAATTAGAGGTGCCAGGACAAGCTAGTCAGCAAATAATAGAAAATAACGGTGTGGCAATTTGGCCGAGCACAGCCAAAAAAGTAACTGTTAAAAATTGGTATTTTACTTGTTCTACTGCAACTGATGGTGGAGAAGGCCTAATAGGTCATGCGCCTAATGGCGATATTTATCAATTTAACTATGCCTATGTTTTAGACTCACCCAAAATGGGGTTTGTTGGTGCTAGGCCTCTTGAAAGAAATATTTATATCCTAGCGGCTAGCCAAGTTAGCGATGTTAATGGTAATTGGGTCAAATATCAATATGACTCACTTAACCGTTTAAAAGCAATTTATGCTAACGATGGTCGTCGTATTGATCTTAATTATTCGGGTAGCTCTAAACTAATTAGCTCAGCAACAGCGGCTAGCGAAACGTGGTATTACAATTATCGGATAAATAATTTTCCAAGAACCGACTGGATGCCATATGCAGGCCAACCATTGCGTGGCCAAGTGCTATCTCAAGTTACACAACCTGACGGCCATTATTGGTCATTTAATCTAGACTTAATGACAGGTACTTCTGCACCTAGTGGTATTCGTTGTCATAAATGGTCACGTACGGTTTCATTAACACATCCTTATGGTGCAACAGGTACCTTTGTATTAAAAGATACTGAACATAGACAAATTTACGCTCGACAAGCTCGAAGAACGGGAAGATGTGCGGATGCTGAACCAGGTCTACCTGCACGTGGTAACCCAGATATACCTTTAGTTGATGACGTAACAACATCTTCCATGGCAGTAATCAGAAAAAGCGTTACAGGGCCATCAATAACGCCAGCTACTTGGGTTTATCAATATGAAGGCGATAAAGGGCCTACGGGGTCATCGTCATCAGATAGAACTAACTGGACGAAAGTATCAGCACCAGAAGGTCATTATACTTATTATCATGCTTGGGTTAGTGAACCATTAGGTGGCAGGCTTGTTAAAAAAGAAACTCGATTATCAAGTACCGGTATAGTTAAAAAAACTGAGCAGTACACATACTTAAAAGAAGTAAGTGTTGGCGTATCACCTATTATAAAAGCACCAGGGCCAGGCGACGCTAAAAACCCTATTCACACTACAAAAATTGTTACGAAACAAGATGGTGATACGTACACCCAAGAATTTGGTTTTAATACTAGTCATAGTTCATCGTTATACTCTTACGCTAACCCTGTTATGAAATCTGTAAAATCAAATGTTTCGACGGTCGCACGAGTAACCCAGACAGAATATAGTCATAATAAAAGTAAATGGATATTAGGACTACCTAAAAAACAGACAGTTAATAATAGGGTTACACAAGAAAACACTTATAACTCTTTAGGGAAAAAGATTAGCGAGCAGCGTAATGGCGCACTTTTTGCCACTTATAGTTATCATGCAGATGGCACTTTTTCTACAGCTAAAGATGCCAATAATCGCACATTAAAAGCCTCTACGTATAAGCGTGGAACACCACAAAAAGTAACTCGTGCTGATGGGAGAAGTGTTTATCAAAATGTTGATGACTTTGGTCGCATAAGCTCTATAACTGATGCGTTAGGTAATACGGTTAATTATATTAGAGACAGTATGGGTAGGCTCATTACTGCAAATCTGCCAGGTAGTTGGTCAAATGTAAATCATAATTATAATTTTAATAGCAACCCAAATCATACCATCACCAAAGGTAACGCCAGAACAACTATAACCTATGATGCTATGTTTCGACCTTTATTGGTTGCCACTAAAGACATCTTAACAAATAAGTCTACGTATATTAATTATAAATATGACAGTGCGGGAAGAGAGGTTTTTTCATCATTTCCTTCTGTTAGCTCAACATCTACAGTAGGCGTTACTTCAGCATATGATGGATTAAATCGATTAACTAAAAAACGTGAAACTGTTTTTCCGTATGCAACTACGTTAACCAGTTATCATAGTGGCCATCGTCGTACAGAAACGGATCCAGACGGCAATAAAACAGATTACTACTATTATGGTTACGATGGCGCTAATTACAAAGACGTTAAGTCACAACATTCGCCATTAGGAATACATACAGATATTAATAAGAATGTATGGGGTGAAGTAACATCAATTAAGCAATGGGGAAACCAAGGAAGTCTTGACTCTGGTGGCTCATCAGGAGGAGATATTGGTGAAGGCTCTAAAGGTGGCTCAGCTCTTATCCCTGTAGCACCAACTAACCCTGGTGATATAAAAATTAAGCCTCCAGGAATATATTTACCTGGAGATCCAATTAGTGCGAGCACAAATGCGTATGTTAATAACGAAGGTACAAGTACCAATGTCGCTGAAAACGATGTTGATGTTAGTGTTACTCGACGTTATTATTATAATCAGAACCGCCGTTTATGCCGAATTAGTGAACCAGATGTTGGTGATACGCTATATCAATATGACGCTTCTGGTTGGTTAACTGCTTATCAAAAAGGTGCAAACAGTGGAAATACTTGTTTATCACCAAGTGGTAATGCAAAAGTAACACTTTTAAGAGATGCTGTTGGGCGTATAACAAAGCGCGACTTTTCATACCACTTAACACCAGATATAAATAAAACCTATGATGCTAATGGTAACGTATTAGCTGTAAGCCGAAATGGCATTAACTGGTTTTACACCTATAACTCACTTAGCCTACCTACGTCTGAGCAACTTAATGTTGATGGACGTCAATATGCTTTAGCCTATGGTTACAATCCTGCAGGGCAAATGTCATCAATGACTTACCCAAGTGGCAAAACGATTAGTTATAATCCCAATGGTTTAGGTCGACCTCGTCAAGCAAACTATGGTGGAACTTATTATGCGAGTAATATTCAATATCATGCAAGTGGTCAAGTAAGCCGCTTAAACTATGGTAATGGGCACATTTATCAGCAACTATTAAATGAGCGATTATTACCATCACGTTTACTAACAAGTAAAGGCAGTATTAAAGCGATAGACATTAGTTATAGTTATGACAAACGAAAACTCACTACATCAATAATCGATGGTGCCATAAGTAATAATAACCGTGTAATGAGCTACGATGCATTAGAACGAATTACTTCTGCTTCAGGGCCTTGGGGTAATGGTCTGTTTAGTTATGACAGCATTGGCAATATCCTCACTAAAGATTTAGGCTCTCGAAGTATTGAACTTAGTTACGATAACGATAATAGACTTAACCGCTCGGTTGATACCGGTGGTTTAGGTGGTAATACAGGCACAAGAGACTTTGATTATGATAGCCGCGGCAACACTATTGCTGCAGGTAATTTAAACTTTACCTTTGATTATGCTGACCAGCCTGTTTCTATGCATGGCGGAGGTATATCAGGTACTTATAAATACGACGGTAACTTGAAACGTGTTAAGGCGACTATTGCAGGTAAAACTATATACAATGTTTATAATTTTGCTGGTAAGTTAATTCATATAGATAACATAAATACGAATAAACGCACTGATTATGTCAGCGCAGGCATTATGATGGTTGCTAGGGTAGAGAATAGCACCCCAACTTACGTTCATCATGATAGTACTGGTAGCCCAGTTGCAGGTACTAATGCTGCTGGGGAAATCTTGTGGCGAGAACGTTATACGCCTTATGGTATAACGCTTGATAATGATGAGGCTAATAACGATCAAGCAGGTTACACGGGGCATATCAAAGACAGCGATACTGGTTTAGTTTATATGCAGGCACGATACTATGATCCAGTTATCGGGCGTTTTTATTCTAATGATCCTGTGGATGCTGTTTCTCATTTAAGCAATGAAGAAGGCATTAAGGGATTTAATAGATACTCATATGCTGTTAACAATCCGTATAAGTATACAGATCCAGATGGTAGATGTATTACAGGTATTTTTACTATTCCATGTGCAGTAGCTGCCATCACAATAGTAGGCGGAGTTATTGCAGCTGATAATATAAATGAAGGGTCAGAAACAATTATTAAAACGGGTGATGCGTTACAGAATAGAACTGAGAAAGTAAATTCATACTTGGACGGAGTACAAGATTTCGTAGATTCAAAAGGTGGTGATACAACAGAATCTGATTTAAATGATCTTGGAGGAGAAGTTGGTGAAGCAACTAATGAGGCTGGTGACATGATTAGGAATGAATTGCCAGGTGCTATCCAACAAGTTGCTGGCTCAATTCCTGGAAATACCAACTCTGGAACTGTGCCTACGACTACTACAGATGCGGTAATAACTGGGGCTACTAATATTGCTACAAGTGATATTCTTAAGAAAGATTAAACCAATGGGTAATATAAAAATGAAGAAATCTCGATTAATAATTACTACTTTTTCTATTGCCGTAGTAGTAATTGC